>JAAYVT010000003.1 GCA_012517025.1 Phyllobacteriaceae bacterium
GACCTCGTCGGCGAACTCGGCACCGAGCGACGGGCGCCGACCTCGCTGCTGTTCGTGCCCTATCTCGACGGCTGTTGGGCGCCGACCTTCGACGTCGACGTGCGCGGCGCCTTCGTCGGGCTGGACCACACCACCGACGAAGCGGCGATGACGCAGGCGGTGCTGCAGGGCGTCGCCTTCGCCCTCACCGAGGCGGCGGCCGGCTTCCGCGCCAACGGCGCCGCCTTCGACCGCCTGCTCGGCATCGGTGGCGGCTCGCGCTCGAAGGTGTGGCTCGGGATGCTCGCCGACTGCCTCGGCACCGAGATCGCCGTTCCGGAGGCGAGCGAGCTCGGCGCCGCCTTCGGGGCCGCCCGGCTCGGTCTGATCTGCGCCACCGGCGCCGATCCGGCGGCCACCCTGACGATGCCGCGCATCGTCGACGTGGTTTCGCCGGACCCCGGCCGAACCGAAGCCTACCGCGAGGCCTTCGCGCGCTGGTCGGACCTCGTCGGTCCGGTGCGCGCCGCCTCGCGCCCGCTCGCCACCCCGATGTGACGGTCACGGTCGCATCCCACCGCTCCGGCGGTTCCCCCAAGACGTGACGCGTGCCGATCGCGAACAGGTCGGCACGGACGAAAAACAGACGACGATCGGAGAGGAAACGACATGACCGAACGTACCGAAGATCCCATTTCCGAGACCCCCGCCCCGGCCGGCGCCGCGCACGGTGGACTGACCCGCCGCCTGCTCATCGGCGCCGGCGCGACGCTCGCCGTCTCCCGCTACCTCGGCAGCCGCCCGGCCGCGGCGGCCGACTACCGCTTCGCCGCGGCGCTCGGCTGGACCTCCTACGACTCCGGCCGCCACCTCCAGGAAGGCTTCAAGGCGGCGGTCAAGGAGCTCGGCGGCACGTTGACCTCCACCGACGCCGGTTTCGACGCCAAGAAGCAGTCCGACCAGATCGACAGCCTGGTCGCCTCCAAGCCGGACGCGCTGTTCATCACGCCGGCCGACGCGGTCGCCATCGCCCCGGCGGTCCAGCGCGCCATCGCCGCCGGCATCCCGGTCTTCGCCGCCGACAGCATGGTCCCCGGCGTCGCGGTCAAGACCACAGCGATGTCGAACAACTTCGGCATGGGCTTCTACACCGCCGACTACATCGCCAAGCAACTCAAGGGCAAAGGCAAGATCGCTCGCGTGATGCTTCCGCAAAACGAGAGCTGGGACCAGCGCACGCTCGGCATGGAATGGGCGCTCCGGGCGCATCCCGACATCAAGATCGTGGCCGAATGGGCCTTCGCGCTGGCCGGCAACGTCACGCCGCGTCAGGCGGTCGACAACATCCTGACCGCCAATTCCGATCTCGACGCGGTGTGGTGCGCCTGGGACGGCGCGGCGGTCGAGGGAACGCTGGCGGCGCGCGCGGCGGACCGGCCGAACCTGATCCTGACCGGCATCGACGGCGGTTCGCAGGCCTTCAACTACATTCAGGCCGGATCGCAGCTGAAGCTCTCGATGGCCCAGACCTTCTACGAGATGGCCTATCTCTGCGTGCTCTACGCGCACGAGCACAAGGCGGGACGGGCGACGCCGCGCACGGTGATCACGCCGACCTACGCGGTGACCAAGCCGATGCTCGAGAAGGGCATTCCCGACGACTACGACGTGCCCGGGCACGGCGACAAGCTCGGTTGGACGCGCGCCGTGTGAGGCCCCTCGTCGCCGCCGGGAGGCGAACGATCGCCTCCCCCTTCCCCCTCCACCTCGATCGCCGGGAGGCCCCATGGCCGACATCGTTCTCCGGACGAAGGGACTGACCAAACACTTCGGCTCGGTGCACGCCCTCACCGACGTCGACTTCGCGCTCGAGCGCGGCGAGATCCACGCGCTGCTCGGGGTCAACGGCGCCGGCAAGTCGACCTTCATCAAGA
>JAAYVT010000484.1 GCA_012517025.1 Phyllobacteriaceae bacterium
CGCTGATGCCGGACGCGCCGCCTCTGACCAAGGCGTTGCGGCGGCTCGCGCCCTATCTCGGCATGGAGATCGCGGTCGTGCTGGCGGTCTTCGCCTTCCCGGTGCTGGTCCATCCCGAGAAGCTGTTCGAGCCGCGCCCCGTGGTCTCAGCGACGACGAAGGCGCCGGCGCGGCGGCTGGAGGATCTGCCGATGCCGGCGATGCCGGACCCCGATCGCGCCCCCGATCTCGGACTTTCGCCGCCGCCGCGCTGATCGCCGCCGGCGAAGCGCGCGACCTCGACGGTTCCGGGAGACGCAAGTGTCGAGCGTGATGTGGACCGCTCGATCCGCCATTGTCTCGCCACGAGTTCGTCCCTAATCTTCCGTCGTAGCCCATGGGTTTCGAACCGATGTCGTTTGCGCGCGTGCTGAGAGCCGTTCTGGCAAGCCTCTATCTCCTGGTGGGGATCGGCATCGGCGTGCCTTCGGCACGGCCGGCGACGCACGTCGCTTCGACGACCGCCGCGTCCGCCGTCGCGGCGATCGACTGCGCCGACCATGCGTTCGGCGCGATGGCCTCGCACCACGCGACGAAGGCGCCCTGCGCACCGGCGGGCAAGATCGCCGATCATCGCGATTGCCCCAATTGTCCGGTCGGCGGCTCCTGCTTCGGCGTACCGATCGGCACGACGGTCACGGCCTCCGTGCTCGCGAGCGTGCGGTCGGTGGATCAACCGCCGTTGCGCGCCACCACCGACCCGACCGGACGCAATCCCCTCCCCGATCCGAGACCGCCTCGCGCCGTCGTCTGAACCGATCGCCGTCCTTCGGAGCTCTCCGGCGGGCGGCGACGCGCGCCCGCGCTCCGAGCGTCGGCGCTTCCTTCGGACGACAGATGCGACGTCGCCGCGCGAGACGCGGTCGGACCGTCGCGAGGAGGACGTCATGTCCCTCGTCGTTTCTCTGCTTCGCAATTCCGTCTTTGCCCTCGGCCTTCTCGGCACGGCCGCGATCGCCCACGCCGGTTCCACCGTCGAGGTCTGGAAATCACCGCTGTGCGGCTGCTGCGGCGGCTGGATCGACCACATGCGCGCCGCCGGCTTCACCGTCGTCGTCCACGACGTCGACGACGTCGGACCGATCAAGACCGCGCACGGCGTCGGCGACGATCTCGCCTCGTGCCACACGGCGCTGATCGACGGCCATGTCGTCGAGGGTCACGTCCCGGCGGAGGACGTGCGACGGCTCCTCGCCGAGGGGCCGTCGGCGATCGGCCTCGCCGCGCCCGGAATGCCGTCCGGTGCGCCCGGCATGGGCTCGGACGGTGCGCCTTACGAGGTCGTCGCCTTCGACGCCGCGGGCACGCGCCGGATCTTCGCGCGCCATTGACCATCCCCACTCGACGAAGCCGGCCGGCGAAGCGATCCGCCGGCCGACCGTCGCGGCCTCGGCCGCCCCTCCCTTTCGAACGCTCTTCGGAGGCTTCCATGTTGAACCGCCGTACTCTTCTCCGCTCGACCGTCGGCCTCGGCGCCGCCGGTCTCCTCAGCGGCCTGCGCGTCCCCGCCTTCGCGCAAGCCGCCGCGCCGCTCGCCGCCACGACCCGCACCATCGACGTCGATGGCCGCGCCGCCACCGTGCTCGGGCTGCTGCGCCCCGACGGTGGCCACGGGCTCACCCTCGACGCCGGCGGCCGCTTCGCCGTGGCCCTGGAAAACCGCTGCGGCGAACCGACGTTGATCCATTGGCACGGGCTCACCCCGCCCTGGGAGCAAGACGGCGTGCCGAACCTGCCGAAGCCGCTGCTCGCCCCCGGCGAGACGCGTGCCTACGACTTTCCCGTCGGCGAGGGCGGTACCTTCTGGATGCACGCCCACACGTTGCAGGAACAACGCCTGCTCGCCGCGCCGCTGATCGTCCGTCGCGCCGCCGACAGGGCCGCCGACGAGCAGGAGGTGGTGGTGCTGCTGCACGACTTCGCCTTCCGCAGCCCCGAAGAAATCCTTGCCGACCTGCGCAAGCCGGCCTCCGGCGCCGCCGCCGCCGGCGGACACGCGATGCCGGGCATGGCGGGCATGGCGCCGATGGGCGGCATGAAGGGCATGATGGATCACGGCTCGATGCCGATGGCCGGCCACGACATGAAGGGGATGATGGACCACGGTGCGATGCCGATGGCCGGGATGAAGCACGACATGGGCGGCATGGCCGGGGCCGGCGGCATGGCCGGCATGGCGATGGACCTCAACGACATCGACTACGACGCCTATCTCGCCAACGATCGCACCCTCTCCGACCCGGAGGTGGTCCGGGTCGAGAAGGGTGGCACGGTGCGTCTCAGGATCATCGACGGCGCCACCTCGACCGCCTTCGTGATCGACACCGGAGCGCTCGAGGCGACGTTGATCGAGGTCGACGGCCAGCCCGTCGTGCCGGTCGCCGGCCGGCGTTTCGGCATGACGATGGGGCAGCGCATCGATCTGCGCGTCACCCTGCCCAAAGAGGGCGGGGCCTTCCCGATTCTGGCGCTCCGCGAGGGCTCGGTGGAGCGGACCGGCATCGTGCTCGCCACGGCGGGCGCGGAGGTGCGCAAGGTGCCGGGCGTCGGCTCGATCAAGGCACCGGCGCTCGATCTGACGCTCGAACGGTCGTTGGAGGCGGCGACGCCGCTCGCCGCGAAGACCCCCGACCGCACCCACGTCGTCGATCTGACCGGCGACATGGCTGGTTATTCCTGGGCGATGTCGGCGGAGAACTTCCCGGTGAAGCAGGGCGAACGCGTCGAAATCACCCTGCGCAACCACTCGATGATGTCGCATCCCATGCATCTGCACGGGCATCATTTCCAAGTGGTGGCGATCGATGGGGAGCGCTTCGCCGGCGCGGTGCGCGACACCGTGCCGGTGCCGCCGATGCGGACGGTGACGATCGCCGTCGACGCCGGAAATCCCGGCAAATGGGCCTTCCACTGCCACCACCTCTACCACATGGCGACCGGCATGATGGCCTACTTCGCCTACGAAGGCGTCTGACGGCGCCGAGCCCCGTCCGAGGCACGGACCCTCTCCGCGCCTCGGACACCGCCGCTCAGTGGCCGTGCCCGTGCCGGTGGTGCAGGTCGGGATAGTGGACGTGGGCGTGGACCATCGGGGGATGCCGGTGGGGGTGGCCGTGCGGCTCGTTCACCGGCCCGTCGTGGTCGTGGGTGTGGTGTTCGTCGTGCGTATGCGGGTGATCGTGCTCGATCGTCTCGTGCGCGTGGACGTGCTCGTGGCGTTCGCTCAGATGCAGCCACAGGCCGACGCCCATCAGCACGGCGGCGAGCCCGAGCTTCGGCGTGAGCGGCTCGTCGAGGACGACGACCGACAGCACCGCGCCGATGAACGGCGCGAGCGAAAAATAGGCGCCGGTGCGTGCCGATCCGAGATGGCGCAGCGCCCGGATGAAGAGCACCAGACTGACCCCGACGGCGAAGAAGCCGAGCAATCCGGCGAGCGCGCTCCGTCCGAGCGGCGGCATCGCGTCCCCGCCCACCAGGGCGAGGGCGATGTTCACCGATCCGGCGACGAGGCCCTTCCACAGCGTGATCCGGACCGGGTCCGCCGCCGACACCTTGCGGGTCAGGTTGTTGTCGATGCCCCAGGCGAGACAGGCGCCGGCGACGAGCAGGCCACCGAGGTCGAGCGAAAGGCCGGTCCCCGTCCACGACAGCACGACGGCGCCGGCCAGGATGGCGGCGGCACCGACGAGCAGCCGTCGATCGACGTTCTCGCGGAAGACGATCCAGGCGATCGTCATCGTCGCCAACCCCTCGAGATTGAGGAGCAGCGCGCCGCTCGACGCCGTGGTGTGCGCGAGCCCCGACATCAGCAGGACCGGCGCGACGACGCCTCCGGCGAGGATCGCCGCGGAAAGCCAGGGCAGATCGGCGCGGGAGATCGCCGCCTCCTCGCTCGGCGTCGCGCCCGACAGGCCGCGCAGGCCCGCGACGATCCCGAGGCCGACGCCGGCCCCGAGATAGAGCAACCCGGCGAGCAGGAAGGGCGAGATCTCGACGAGCAGCAGCTTCGAGAGCGGCGGCGTCGCTCCGAAGAGCACGGCCGAGGCCAAGGCCAGCGGCACGCCGGGCCACAGATGGCGGTGAGGATCGTCGCTCGTCGACACGTCGTCGGATCTCCTGCTCTCGCGTCGGCGCCACCTCATCATGCCCGCCGACATCGTCTCACGTTGCGTCGGTGGGCATCGGCGACGACCGGATCGACCGGAGACGCCGATGCCGATGGATCCTCGGCGCACCTCAGCCGTACGGCACCAATTCCCGTCGCGCCGCCTCCACGACGTTTCGCGTCAACTCGTCGAGGCGGTCGGCGGCGAGACGGTTCACCTGCCAGAACAACGGCACGTCGAGGCTGGTACCGACCACCAGCTCACGTAGCCGGCCGGCCGCCAGATGATCGCGGACCAACGGGTCGGGGTTGAGCCCCCAGCCCATCCCGGTCAGGGCGGCGTCGACGAAGCTCCGGGTCGAGGGAAGCCAGTGGGTCGGGTGGACGATCGTCCGGCCGAAGGTCCGCCGGATCCAATCGCGTTGGAGTCGGTCCTTCTGATTGAAGGTGACGCCGGGGGCGCGGGTGAGCGCTTCGGGCGTCACACCGGTCGGGAAGTGACGTTCCATGAAGTCGGGGATGGCGGTGGCGTGGTAGCGCAGCGCCCCGAGCGGGACGACCCGGCAGCCTCGAACCGGCTCGCCGAGCGCGGTGACCGCCGCCAGCACGCGACCGCGTCGCAACCAGTCGGCGGTGTGATCCTCGTCGTCGACGGCGACGTCGACGAGATGCTCGGTCGCGCGCGTGAACACCGACAGCGCCGGCAGAAACCACGTGCCCAGGCTGTCGGCGTTGGTGGCGATCGCCAGGGTCACCGGCTCGGCGGGATCGTTCGGATCGCCGAGGCCCGGCAGATGGGCCATCAACTCCTTTTCGAGCATGCCCACCTGCTCGAGGTGCCGGCACAGCCATTCGCCGCGCTCCGTCGCCGTACAGGGGGTGCCCCGCTCGACCAGCACCGCGCCGAGGCGTTCCTCGAGCTGCTTCACCCGCTGCGACACGGCGGAAGGCGTCACGTTCAACGCCCGTGCCGCCTTCTCGAAACTGCCGGTACGCACGACCATGGCGACGGCGCGGGCGGCGGGATAGTCGATCACGGATCAGTTTCACTTAATCTGGGTGATGAGAATTAATTAGTCTAAACCTCTCGTCGCGAATAACAAGCGCTCCGTGGCAGGTGAGACGGGCGCGAAACGATGGATGCTTCGGTCTTCGTGACGGGTATGGCGATGGGGCTGAGCTTGATCGTCGCCATCGGCGCTCAGAACGCCTTCGTCCTCCGCCAGGGCCTGCGCGACGAACACGTCTTCGCGGTCGCGCTCGCCTGCTCGCTGTCCGACGCCATCCTGATCGTCGTCGGGGTGACCAGTTTCGGCAAAATCGTCGGTTGGCTGCCGTGGATCGATCCGGCGATGCGATGGGGCGGGGCGGCGTTTCTCACCTGGTACGGCGCGCTGAGCCTGCGCTCGGCGCTGCGCTCGACCGAGGTGCTGACCTCGGAGGCGTCGGCCGAGAAGGCCGGCTTCGGCAAGGTCATGCTGGCCTGCCTCGCCTTCACTTGGCTGAACCCGCACGTCTATCTCGACACGGTCGCCCTGCTCGGGACGATCTCGACGCAGTTTCCGGGCAAGGAGGCGTCGTTCGCCGCCGGGGCGATGTCGGGATCGTTCCTGTTCTTCTTTTCCCTCGCCTACGGGGCGACGAAACTCGGACCGATCTTTGCGCGGCCGATCGCTTGGCGCATGCTCGAGGCGATCATCGCCGTGGTGATGTGGACGATCGCGTTTCGACTGGTCACCGGCCGCTGACGCGATCCCCTCGGGAGTTCGCCGCGGCGAAGCCCCCTTCACCCTCCTCCGACACGGGAAGCATCGAATGTACGTTCCTCCGGCCTTTCGCGAGAGCGACCTTTCCTCGATCCACGAGGCGATGCGCGCCTGCGGCCTCGCCCAGCTGGTGACGGCGACCGCGAACGGCATCCAGTGCACGCCGCTGCCGTTGCTTCTCGACGCGAGCGAGGGCGAGATGGGCACGCTCTACGGTCACGTCGCCAAGGCCAATCCGCAGGGACGAGAGCCGGTCGTCGGCGACGCCCTGGCGATCTTCATGGGGCCGGACGCCTACGTCTCGCCGTCCTGGTACGAGAGCAAGCGGCGGGACGGCAAGGTCGTGCCGACCTGGAACTACCTCGCGGTCCACGCTCACGGCCCGGTCGAGTTCTTCGACGACACCGATCGCCTGCTCGACATCGTCACCCGCCTGACCGACCGCCACGAGGCGGCGCGCCCGGAGCCGTGGTCGGTCGCCGACGCCCCCGCCGATTTCATCCGGGCACAGCTCAAGGGGATCGTCGGCCTGCGGCTGCCGATCGCGCGGATCGAGGCCAAGCGGAAGGCGAGCCAGAACCGCAACCCGGAGGATCGGGCGGGCGTGAAGGCGGGCCTCGCCTCGAGCGATCGGGTCGAGGACCGGCGGGCGGCCGATCTCATCGGCGACTGACGGCGGCCGAGACGTCGGCGCCGCCCCCTCCGCCGCCGAGCTCTTGCACGCGACGCTCCCTCGCCGAGCCCCCCGGCGAACCGCCACGCCCATCGGCCGGACGTCGTCGAGCGTCGGTCAGATGCGCGGGTCGCCATCCTCGGGGCGGATCATCAACTTGGCCATGATCCGCTCCAGCGCCGCCCGCTCCTCTGCGTCGAGACCGGCGAGGAAACGGTCCTCGTAGGCGAGGCCGAGCGGCACGATCTCGTCGTAGAGCGCCCGCCCCGCCTCGGTCAGGGCGAGAAAACGCTCGCGCTTGTCGGCCGCGTTGGTGGTCGAGGCGACCAGCCCGCGCTCCTCCAGCCCCGCCACCGCCCGGCTCACCACCGTCTTGTGCATGTGGCGGGTGCCCTCGATGTCCTTGGCGCGGATGGCGCTCTCCTCGCCGAGCGTCGCCAGGATCCGCCACTCCGGCACCGAGAGACCGTATCCCGTCGAATAGATCGCCGAAAAGCCCTCGCTGGTGCGGGCCGCGAGCACGTTCAGCTGGTGGGGGAGGAAGGCCCGGAGCCGGAAGCGATGGGCACCCTCGGGAGGAGACGTACGGGTTTCTCTTGACATGGGATCCTGTCTGGCGCATTTGGTTGGTTGCTGCAAGCAACTGTTAGAGGAGGACCGCATCCGTCATGGTGGCCCGTCACTTTCATCTCCCCCGCCACGAGGGGACGGCCTCCCGTCAGGCGCACTGCGATCTTCCCGAGGGCAGCTACGAGCGCGAGATCGGTCGCGACGGCTTCTTCGGGCCGGCGACGCAGATGTATCACCGCCGCCCGCCGACCGGTTGGACGACGTGGGAAGGCCTCTTGCGCCCGCGCGCCTTCGATCTCGCTGCGCTCGCCGCGCCGGGCGCCGTGTGGGCGGCGCCGACGATCCTGTCGAACGCCGGCATCGACCTGCGCTTGTGGCGGTTCTCCGGCCGCATGGACCATCTGGTGCGCAACGGCGACGGCGACGAGTTGATGTTCGTCCACGAGGGCGCCGGCCACCTCTTCTGCGACTACGGCCATCTCGAGATCCGCGCCGGCGACTACGTCCTGCTGCCGCGCTCGACGATGTGGCGGATCGAAACGACGGCGCCGATCACCGCGCTGTTGATCGAGGCGACCAACGGCACCTATCGGACCCCGGATCGTGGCTTGGTCGGCCGTCACGCGCTCTATGACCAGGGCGTTCTCGACGTCCCGACGATCGACGAGGCCTTCCGCGATCAGCAGGACGAACGGACCTGGCGGGTCGAAATCAAGCGACGCGGCCGGATCTCGACCGTCACCTATCCCTACAATCCGCTCGACGCCGTCGGCTGGCAGGGCGACCTCTGCCCGCTGCGCCTGAACATGGCCGACATCCGACCGCTCGTCTCTCATCGTTTTCATCTGCCGCCCTCGGCCCACACCACCTTCGTCGCCGAGCGCTTCGTCGTCTGCTCCTTCGTCCCGCGGCCGTTCGAAACCGATCCGGCCGCGATCAAGGTGCCGTTCTTCCACAACAACGACGATTACGACGAGGTCATCTTCTACCACGCCGGCGACTTCTTCTCTCGCGACGGGATCCACCCGGGCATGGTGACCTTCCATCCCTGCGGCTTCACCCACGGCCCGCATCCCGGCGCCCTGTCGCGGATCTTCGAGCAACCGAAGCCGATGACCGACGAATACGCGGTGATGATCGACACCCGTGACGCGCTGGAGATCGGTCCGGCGGTGCAGGCCTGCGAACGGCCCGAATACGCCGCGAGCTGGCGGACCTCGGAAGGACCCTCCGGCGACGCCGGCGAGCGTTGACGGGGGAGACGACGGCGCGCTTGATAATTGACTGACCGTACGGTCAATGTATGATCCCGCCGTTCATCCCGAAGGTCGGCTCGAACCGGCCTCGCAGCAGGTGAGGAAACGATGACGAACTCTTTGCGCGCGGCTCACCGCCGCCCTCGTTCGCGCGGCGTCGCCGATCGCCCCGGAGATCTCGCCGTCCCGGCGGCACGTCCCGCTGGGCTCCCCCACACGACGCGGACACGCGTCGACTGAGGTCGACGGATCGTCGGGCGCCGTTCGCTCGGCGTCCCTCGGGTCTTCGGCGTCCGCGCCGCCCGCCCGCTCGTCTTCTCGGATGGAGAGCCCGTCGTGGAGCCTCCGGCCGGAGGACGGTTCGCCCCTGGTTCGTCTCGTCGTTTCGCGGAGCCTCGCCGGTGTCCCAGTTCCTGCAGCTGTCGTTCTCGGGCCTGACGGTCGGCGCCACCTACGCGCTCGCCGCCCTCGGCTTCTCGATCATCTACAACGCCTCCGGCGTCATCAACTTCGCCCAGGGCGAATTCATCATGCTCGGCGGGATGATCGCGGCATTCCTGACCGCCGCCGGTCTGCCGCTGCCGCTCGCGGTGATCGTGGCGATCGCGCTGGTCGGCCTCGTCGGTCTGATCGTCGAGAAGGTGGCGATCGAACCGGCCGGCAAGGCCGACGCCACCGGTATCGTCATCGTCACCATCGGCGTCTCGATGATCCTGCGCGGTCTCGTCGAGGTGACGCTCGGCAAGGGCAGCCATGCCCTGCCCTCCTTCTCCGGCGACACCCCCTTCGCGGTGATGGGGGCGACGATCCTGCCGCAGAGCCTGTGGGTGATGGCGGCGACCGTCGTGGTGGTGATCGCGCTCGCCCTGTTCTTCGGCCGCACCCGGGTCGGCAAGGGGATCCTGGCGACCGCGCACAACCGCATCGCCGCCCAGCTCGTCGGCGTCGACACCAAGCGGGTTCTGCTCGCCGGCTTCGGGCTCTCGGCGGCTCTCGGCGCGATCGGCGGCATCTTGATCGCCCCGATCGCCACCACCTCCTACGACGCCGGCATCATGCTCGGGCTCAAGGGATTTGTGGCGGCCACCCTCGGCGGGCTCGGCTCCGGCGTCGGCGCGGTCGCCGGCGGGGTGCTGCTCGGGATGATCGAGACCTTCACCGCCGGCTACGTCTCCTCCGCCTACAAGGACGCGGTTCCCTTCGTCCTCGTGCTCGTCATCCTCGTCGTCCGTCCGCGCGGCCTGTTCGGCCTCGGTCCGGCGACCCGCGTCTGAGGAGCCGTCATGACGTCGCTCACTTCCCCGGCCACTCTCGACACGCGCTCTCCGACACGCTTCGCCCCGCTGGCGTTGCTGGTCGTGGGGCTGGTCGCCCTGCCCTTCGTTCTGCCCAACGCCTGGTACTTCGACGTGGTGATCCGCATCGCGGTCAACGTCGTGGTGGCGATCGGTCTCAACCTGTTGATCGGCTACACCGGCCAGATCAGCCTCGGTCACGCCGGCTTCTTCGGCCTCGGCGCCTACGGCTCGGCGGTGCTGACGAGCCTCTGGGCGTGGTCGCCGATCTCCGCGCTGGTCGCGACCGCGGTCGTCGTCGGCCTCCTCGCCTGGCTGATCGCCCGCGCCATCCTGCGCCTGCAGGGCCATTACCTCGCCATGGCGACGCTCGGTCTCGGCATCATCGTGACGATCGTGCTGACCAACGAATCCGCCCTGACCGGCGGACCGGACGGCATGTCGGTCGGCGACTTCGCCGTCTTCGGCGTCCGCATCGCCGGCGAACGGTCGTGGTACTGGGTCTTCGCCGGACTGGTGGTGGTGGCCGTGGTGTTGGCGAGCAACATCGTCGCCAGCCCGGCCGGCCGGGCGCTCAGGGCCCTGCACGGCTCGGAGATCGCGGCCCGCGTCGTCGGCATCGACACGGCGTCCTTCAAAACCCGGGTCTTCGTCCTTTCCGCCGTGGTCACCGCGGTGATGGGATCGCTGTCGGCGCATTACATGGGCTTCATCACCCCCGGCGTCGCCGGCTTTTCGAAGTCGGTCGAGCTGGTGACGATGGTGGTGGTCGGCGGCATGGCCTCGGTGTGGGGCTCGGTGGTCGGGGCGGCGCTGCTGACGCTGCTGCCGGACGTCCTCGCCCGCTTCGAGGGTTACGAGACCCTCGCCTTCGGCGTGATCCTGGTCGCCACCATGATCTTCCTGCCGCGCGGCATCGTGCCGAGCCTCTTCTCTCTGCTGACGAAGAAGGAGGGCTGAGACGATGTTGGTCGTCGAAAACCTCACCAAGGCCTTCGGGGGCGTCACCGCCGTCTCCGGCGTCAGCTTCACCGTCGAGAAGGGCGCGATCCACGCGGTGATCGGCCCCAACGGCGCCGGCAAGACCACGCTCTTCAACCTGATCACCGGCGTCTACACCCCGTCGCTCGGCTCGATCCGGCTCGACGGCAGCGAGATCGGCGGCGTCGCGCCGGAGAAGCTCGCCCGCCGCGGCGTCTCGCGCACCTTCCAGAACCTGCAGGTGTCGATGAACCTGTCGGCGCTCGAGAACGTCATGACCGGCGCCCACCTCGGGCTCAATTCGAGCCTGCTCGCCGCCATGGTGCGCTGGCCGGGGATCGCCGCGAAGGATCGGGCCTTGCGCGAGCGCGCCGCCGCGTTGCTCGAGTTCGTCGGCTGCGGCCGCTACGTCGGCGCGGAGGCTCGGTCGATGCCCTACGGCGCCCTGAAACGGCTCGAGATCGCCCGGGCGCTCGCCG
>JAAYVT010000485.1 GCA_012517025.1 Phyllobacteriaceae bacterium
ACGTGAGCCTCATGCGTTCGCCTCCACCGGAGCGAACGATCCTCGCAAGTGGGCGTCGGTATGGTCGTCGATCGTTTCTTCACTTGGGTCCGGGATGCTTCGGTCGACCAACGCCTGAGCGTGGTCGCGCCGATGGTCGGCGCCTTCCTCGAGGCGCGCGAGCGCGAGGACGACCGCGAACTCTGCGCCGCCGCCCTGACCGTGCTCGCCGGCGATCCCGACGTCTCCGTCCGCGCCGCCCTCGCCGAAGGTCTCGTCACGACCGACGAGGCGCCGCGCCATCTCCTTCTCGATCTGCTCTGGGACGTCCCCGCCGTCGCCGCGATCGTCGCCGGCCGCTGCGAGGCACTGATCGAGGCCGAGCTGGTCGAGGTCGCCGCCTCCGCCGTCCCCGAGGTGGTGCTGGCGCTCGCCGGCCGCCGTCGCGTCGGACCGGGCCTCGCCGCCACCCTCGCCGAGACCGTCGACCGCTGCGGCGCCGTCCTGCTCGTCTCCGGCGACGCCGACCTGACCGTCGCGACGCAGCTGCGGCTGGTCGATCGCTTCGGCGAATACGCCGATCTGCGCGAGGCCTTCGCCTCCCGGCCGCACGTGCCGGTGACGGTGCGCCATCGCATCCTCGAAAAACTCGCCGAGACCATGGGCAATCTCGTCGTTCTCGACCACCCCGGCGGCGAGGAACGCGGGCGCGCCCTGACCCGCGACGCCAAGGACCGCGCCACCGTGGCGTTGGCGGCGGGGGCGAACGACGCCGAGCTGACGGTGCTGGTCGACCACCTGCGCCGGACCGGCCAGCTCACCACTCGTCTGGTGCTGCGTGCCGCCTGCGTCGGTGCTCTGCGCGTCGTCGAGGAGGCGATCGCGCTGTTGGCGCGGGTGCCGATCCGCCGCGTCTCGGCTCTCGTCGCCGACGGTCGCGAGGGGGCCCTGCGCGCCCTCTACGCCCGCGCGGGCATGCCGGAGCGCGCGTTCCCCGCCTTCGCCGCCGCGCTGGAGATCCACCGCGAGCTGGTCGAGGAGACCGGCGGTTGCGACGGTCGCCCCGGCGATCGCGCCCGTTTCGCCCGTCGTCTGGTCGAACGGGTGCTGACCCGCGTCGACCTGCCGTCGCGTCGCGACGGCGACGATCTGGTCGCCCTGCTGCGGCGCTTCTCCGCCGATGCCGCTCGCGATCAGGCCCGCGCCGTCGCCGCCGAACGCCTCCGTCCGACGATCCCGGCGCTCGCCGCGCCGGTCGCCGCGACCGAGATCGCTCCCGTGGTCGACGCCGTGCCCGAGATCCTCGTCGATCCGACCCGCGCTCGCTTCGAGACCGAGGCCGTCGTGCCGCCGCTCGAGGACGCGATCGCCGAGGCGGTCGCTGCCGCCGTCGCGACCGCCCGCGCCTGCGATGCCGCCGCCCCGGCCGCCGCCGAGCGCGAGGATCTCGACGAGCCGATCGGCCTGTTCTCCCATCTCCGGCTCGAGGACGTGCCGCCCGAATGGCTCGCCGACGGCGATGCCGACGAGGTCGCGCCGGCGATCCCCGCCGCCGTGGCGACGTCCTTCCTGCGCGGCGGTCTCGCCGCCTGACCTCGGCTGTCCACCAGGAAAATGCGAGAGGCCGTCGTCCGAGCGGACGACGGCCCCGTGCGTTCGAAAAACGGTGCGAAGCCTCAGGCGGCGACGCCGATCTGCGAGAGATAGTCGGCGGTGACCTCGTCGAGCCGTTCGACGAGGCGGCGCGCCGTGGCGGTTCCCTGCTCACGGGCCTGTTCGCCGACGATCGCCCGCACCGACTGGACGTGTTGTTCGACCAGATCGCGGGGGATGCGTCCGGTCTCCGCCTTGGCGTCGAGCAACCGGCACAGGCTCGCGGCGATGCGGCCGGCGAGCGGAAAACCGAGGGTCGCCGCCTGTCCCTTGATGTCGTGGGCGGTGCGATGGAAGGTCTCGAGCGCCTCGCCGTCGAAGGCGTCGGCCTCCGCCTCGGCGAACAGGGTCGCCAGCCGCAGCGTCTCGTCGGCCATCCAGCCGTCGAAACTGTCGGCCATCCGCGCCAACGCCGCCTCCGCCGCCGCGACCGGGTCGAGCCCGCCGTCGCCGCCGCGCTTCTGCTTCACCTTGGCGCGCAGGTCGTTGCGCGGCCGGATCACCTCCGCCTCGGGGCCGATCTCGAATCCGTCGCCGAAATCGAGGCCGTCCGTCTCGATCGCGTCGAAGTCGACGATCTGCGAGCCGGGCGTCGGGGCAGGGGAGGGGGAGGGTCTGGACATCGAGATCTCCGGAAGCACCGTCGCCGCACGACCGCCGCACGACCGCCGGGCGGGCGCCCGCCGATCGCGATCGAACGCGGTGCGCAGGGAGCATCCCGCGCTTCCCTTAACGATCGGTGTCCGTGGAATGCCACCGTCGGGGGCGTCGCTCAGTACTGAAACTGTTCGGCGAGAATCCTCTCCTCCCAGCTGTGCTCGCGATCGAACATCAACAGACTCTCGGATGCGCGATCCTGTCGCACCGCGACGCGGACGACGTCGCGGATCTCGGTGTGGTCGGCCGCCGCCCCGACCGGACGCTTCATCGTGTCGAGGGCGTCGACGACGATCTCGGCGTGATCGCGCATCAGCGCGCCGCGCCAGCGCCGCGGCCGGAACGGGCTGATCGGCGTCAGCGCCAAGAGCGGCGCGCCGAGCGGGATGATCGGGCCGTGAGCGGAGAGATTGTAGGCGGTGGAGCCGGCCGGGGTGGCCACTATCAGGCCGTCGCAGACCAGTTCGGCGAGCCGCTCGCGGTCGTCGATGACGATCTTGAGCTTGGCCGCCTGATAGGTCTGCCGCCACAACGACACTTCGTTGAAGGCGCGCGCCTCCCGCGTCTCTCCGTCGCAGCCGGTCGTGGTCATCAGCAACGGTCTGATGCTGGTGACGCTCGCCCGGGCGATCCGCTCCATCAGCCCGTCGAGGCGGAACTCGTTCATCAGGAAGCCGACGGTGCCGCGATGCATGCCGTAGATCGGCTTGCCGGTGTTCATGAAGCGATGCAGCGCCGTCAGCATGAAGCCGTCGCCGCCGAGCGCCACGATCACGTCGGCCATGTCGGGCGGGCTCGAGCCGTACATGTGCGACAGTCGCCGCCGCGCGGTCTCCGCTTCCTCGCTCGCCGAGGCGAGGAAGGCCACGTTTTCCACGCGCCTGAGACCCGCCGTATGCTCCGAGACCATGATTCCGCCTCCCGTGGCGATCGCCCCGTCGGATCCGATCGGTGCGTCGCGCTGGACTTTTCCCCGTGATCCCATGTTCTGGGGGCGACGGTCAACGCGCGGAAGGGAGTAGGTGATGGGCGGCGACGAACCCCTGGTGCTGATCTGGTCGACCTGGCCGGACGCCGACACGGCTCGGCGCGCCGCCCGCGATCTCGTCGAGGCGCGGCTCGCCGCCTGCGGCGTGGTGCTCCCCGCCGTCGCCTCGGTCTATCGCTGGAACGGCGCGATCGAGGAGGCGGAGGAGGCGGTTCTCCTGGTCAAGACCCGCGCCGGCGCGGCCGCCGCGGCGACGGCGGCGATCGAGCGCGTCCACCCTTACGAGGTCCCCGCCGTCCTCACCCTGCCGATCGAGGCGGCGTCGGCGGCCTACGGCGCCTGGGTGCTCACAGAGACCGATTCGCCCACCACCTGAGGCGGTCGTGTGCTTGCGGCGCGACGCCGGGTCGGGCATGGGGTAGGAGAGAGCATCGACCGTCGGAGACACCTCATGTCCCAGCAACAGCAGCAATCCGCCACCCCCGCTCCCCGGACCGGGAACGGCAAGCTGCCGCGTGGCGTCGCGGCTCTGGCGCTGGCCGTCTTGGCCGCGGTGCTGTGCTGGCAGTTGCTCGCTTCCACGCTCGCCGCCGCCGGCGCCTTCG
The DNA here is from genome assembly GCA_012517025.1 of Phyllobacteriaceae bacterium. GTDB lineage: Bacteria > Pseudomonadota > Alphaproteobacteria > Rhizobiales > Ancalomicrobiaceae > Pinisolibacter. The sequence continues at coordinate 3,883 of JAAYVT010000485.1, forward strand.
TCGCCGCGGCCGTGGTCGCCTTCCTCGCTTGGCCGGTGCTGGTGATCCGCCCGGCCGGCGCCTCGCTCGGCGGCGCCGCGGCGACCGGCGCGCTGACGCTCCTCGCCGCAACCGTCGTCGCCGGATTGCTGCTCGGGCGCGGCGGGGCCGTCGTGGTCGATCACGACACGCTGATCCTGCTGCTGTTCTCGCTGTGGATCGTGATCCCGGTGATGGTCGCCGCCGCGGTCGGGCTGGCGCTGCTCGACCGCCGCCTGAGCGAACGCGACCGAGGGCTCGACTGACCGCTCAGGCGACGGCGCGGTCGCCCTCGCTCTCGATCAATTCGAGATCGGACGGCTCGACCAGATCGGCGGAGAAACGCTCGAGGTCGAAGCCGACGAAGTCGGGAATCGACTCCGCGCCGATCGCCGCCGAAATGACGTACCCCTGCACCTCGTCGCAGCCGAGCGCCCGCAGTTCGAAGAGCTGCGAGAGCTTCTCCACCCCCTCCGCCACCGTCGACATTCCGAGCGCCGCGGTCAGCTCCATGATCGAACGCACGATCGCCCGGCTCTGCGGATTGGCGTCGATGTCGTCGACGAAGCTCTTGTCGACCTTGACCTTGTCGAAGGGGAACTTGCGCAGGTAGTTGAGGCTCGAATAGCCGGTGCCGAAGTCGTCGAGCGCAACCCGGACGCCGAGCGCGCGCAGATCGCGCAGCATCGCCAGCGTCGCCTCGCCGGCGTCGAGCAGAGTGGTCTCGGTGATCTCCACCTGCAGCCGGTTCGGCGTCAGCCCGCTCTCGTCGAGCGCCGCGACGATCACCGCGAGCAGCCGCCGATTGCGGAACTGCACCGGCGACAGGTTGATCGACACGCGGATGTCGCTCGGCCAGGTCGCCGCCTCGAACATCGCGGTGCGCAGGATCCACTCGCCGATCGGCACGATCAGCTTGCACTCCTCGGCGATCGGGATGAATTCGACCGGCGACACCATGCCGAATTCCGGCGACCGCCACCTGACCAGCGTCTCGAAGCCGCTGACCCGATTGGTCGAGAGGTCGACGATCGGTTGATAGACGAGATGCAACTGCTCGGTGTCGAGCGCCGCTCGGAGCCCCTGCTCGAGCCGCCGCCGCCGATCTGCCCGCGCGTCCATGCCGGTCTCGAAGAAGCGGAAGGTGTCGCGCCCGTCCTCCTTGGCGCGGTAGAGCGCGAGGTCGGCGCTCTTCATCAGATCGGCCGGGGTCGAGCCGTCGTCCGGTGCCATCGCGATGCCGATCGAGGCGCCGATCGAGAAGTCGGCTCCGTCGAGGGTGAAGGGCAGGTCGAAGTTGGCGAGGATGCGCTGCGCCGCGTCGCCGGCCAGATCGGGCCGGTCGCACTCCGGCAGCATCAGGGCGAATTCGTCGCCGCCGATCCGCGCCACAACCCAGTCCTCGCCGACCGAGGCCGACAGCCGCCGCCCGACCTCGGCGAGCAGCGCGTCGCCGACCGGATGACCCATCGTGTCGTTGACCGTCTTGAAGCGGTCGAGGTCGAGGCAGAACAACGTGGCGCGACCGCTGCCGCCGGACAGCGCGAGCTCCAGTTGCAGGGCGAATTTGGAGCGGTTGGTGAGGCCGGTGATCGGGTCGGTCTCGGCGAGATAGGCGACGCGGGCCTGCGCCGCCTGCCGTTCGGTGACGTCGGAGGCGACGCCGTGATAGCCGTAGAAGGCACCGGTGGCGCGGAAGATCGGCCGGCCGGTGAGGCTCCAACACCGCAGCGCGCCGCCGACTTGCAGTTCGACGATGTGGTCGCGGAAGGTCTCGTACCACTCCATCGCCTCGATCAGAGCGGCGCCGCCGGTGGCCTCGCCGGCCGAGAACAGGGCGCGCAGCGGCATCCCGTCGAGCTCGCCGAAGTTGCGCCCCGCGACCTCGCAGAACCGCCGCGACGGCTGGACGATGCGGCCGCTCTGGTCGGTCTCCCACAGCCAGTCGGAGCCGTGCTCGTGGAAATCGTTGAGGAGGAGGCCGATGACCTCGCTCTTCTCGGTGAGTTCGGCGCGGTTGCGGGCGTTCTCGATGAAGCGCGCGGCGTGGATCAGGATGTTGCGGGTGAGATAGAGCCCGTAGATCGTCCACAGGCACACCACCGTCGCCCGGACGAAACCGCTGCCGGCGTCGGTCGACAGCAGCATCGCCACGCAACCGGCGGCGACCAGCGTCCCCACGTAGGCGATCGCCGCCGCCGGCACCGTCGCCATGCCGAAGGCGCCGCCGGCGATCAGGCCGGTCAACAGGATCTGCAGGAACAGTTGGTGGAAGGTGTCGGCCCCCGGCAACAACACGATCGGTGCCGCGCCCCAGGCGACCGCCAGGATGACGGCGTTGACCCGGGTGCGGACGAGGGCGCGCGGCGAGGCCGTGACGATCGGCCGGCCGAGCGCGCGATGCCAGCCGCGCATCGCCACCACGGCGAAGCCGAGGATGGCGGAGAACCAGATCAGCAGGAAGACCAGCGGCGCCTGCGGCTGGAAGGCGAGCACCACCACCGCGCCGCACACGACGTTGGCCGCCGCCGACATCGGCGTCAGCTCGACGATCGCCGCGACCTGTTCGCCGCGGATGCGCCGTTCGGTCTCTTCGTCGGCCTGGCTGACGCTCGCCCGTGCGCCGGGCGCCCGTCGCGGCGTCCGATCGAGATCGTCCGGAGAGTTCCGATCGGTTCCGTCGATCACCACGCGCGTCCGCCCTTCGAGCTCCTCGGCCGGAACTGTGGGTGAGGAAACGCCAACGGGACCTTAACGGCGTTGAAATTCCACCGGGAAATCCGGTATTTCACGGAGTCGGCGCGTCTGCGTGAGGGGTCGCGACGGGCCTCACGCGGCCTCGCTTCCGGGACGCCGCGAGGCCTCGCCGTCGATCAGCGCGGCGCCGGCGTCCGACGGCAGGCGGGCGAACAGCGGCGCCGACAGCATCGAGGCGGCGCCGATCAGTCCGAGAGCGATCGAGAAGTCGAACGCGGTCGGCGGCAGCGGCGAGCCGGCGGAGAGCACGTGCAGCGTGGTGGCGCCGAGGGCGACGCCGGCCGACAGCGACAGCTGCTGCATCATCGAGGAGAAGGCGGTCGCCCGGCTCATCTCCGCTTCCGTCACGTCGGAGAAGGCGACGGCGTTGATCGCGGTGAACTCCAGCGAGCGAAAGAAGCCGCCGAACAGCAGCAGCGTCATCAACAGCGCCACCGGCGTCGCCGGCCCGACCACGCCGACGATCGCCAGGAAGCCACCGGCGAGGACGGCGCCGCCCACCAGCGTGGTGCGGAAGCCGAGCCGGTCGATCACCCGCTTGGCGGTGACCTTCATGGTGATCGCACCGATCGCCGAGACGAAGGTGGTGAGGCCGGATTCCAGCGCCGACCGGCCGAAGCCGATCTGCAGCTGCAGCGGCAGCAGGAAGGCCAGCGCGCCGACGCCGAGCCGGAACACCGACCCGCCCCACACCGCCGCCGCGAAGGTCGGCAGCCGCAACAGGCCGAGATCGATCAGCGGTGCCGGCATCCGCCGCGCCCGCCGGACGTAGAAGACGACGAGCACCAGCCCCACCGCCATCGCGAGGAGATCGACGCTTGCCGGCACCACGTCGCGTCCGGCGGTCTCGAAGGCGAAGACCAGAGCCGAAAGCCCGACCGCGCTCGCCACGAAGCCGACGCCGTCGAACGGCGGCACCCGCTCCTCGCGGATGGAGGGCAGCAGCGCCAGGGCGACGACCATGCCGACGAGACCGATCGGCAGATTGATCCAGAAGATCCACCGCCACGACGCCACCGTGGTGATGAGACCGCCGAGCGGCGGCCCGACCACCGGTCCGATCAGCGCCGGAATGGTGAGCCAAGCCATCGCCGAGACCAGCTCGGCGCGCGGCACCGAACGCAGCATCACCAACCGCCCCACCGGCGTCATCAGCGCCCCGCCGAGCCCCTGCAGCAGCCGCCCGGCGATCAACACGCCGAGCGAGGGCGCGCCGCCGCAGACCAGCGAGCCGGTGACGAACAACCCCATCGCGCCGACGAACACCCGCCGCGCTCCGAACCGATCGGCGATCCAGCCGGAGGCGGGAATGAACACCGCCATCGCCACCAGATAGGCGGTGATGGCGAGGTTCAGCCGCACCGGCGGCAGGCCGAGATCGATCGCCATGCGCGGCAGCGCCGTCGCGATGATCGTCGAATCGAGATGTTCCATGAAGAGCCCGATCGCGACGATCAGGGGAATGGTGCGGGAGGCGCCGAGCGTCATGAGACCCCGTGGGCGGAGGGTGGAAGCGGGAGGTCGCCGACGAACGCATAATGCCGCGCCGCGCCGCGGGCCACCGTCGAAGCGTCCTCGATCCCCCGAGCGGCTTCACTTGTTCGCGACGACGCCGGGGCAGGCCACCCGTGAGCCCGGGCGCGGCGCCGTCGGCGGGCGGGTCGGTCGAATTTCGCGACGATGCTCTTTGTTTCCGTATTTCGATTAATCGGTTCTTCAGCGCCGGCGCCGATGATCGACCGACACGCGGACAGAGGGAGCGTCGGCGGTGGGCGAAGACAACGACGAGCACGTGACGAAGCATGCGATTCTGCTCGACTACGGCGAGCGGATCCTCGGCTTCATCCTCTACGGCCACCTGTTCGTGCGCATCGTCGTGGCGAACGCGCAGCCGATCAGCGCGGCCGACGGCATCCTGCTGGCCTCCGAGGGAATGGTCCTGTTCTTCCTGTTGATCCGACGCCGTTCGCGCCGGACGACCGGCGATCCGTTGGACTGGTTCGTCGCCTTCACCGGCACTCTGGCGCCCTTGGCGGTGTGGCCGACGACCGGCGGTGGCATCGTCCCGGCGGCGATCTGCGGCATGATCGCGCTGATGGGCTTCCTGCTGCACGTCGCCGCCAAGCTGACGCTGCGCCGCAGCTTCGGCATCGTGCCGGCCAATCGCGGCGTGAAACTCGGCGGTCCCTATCGTTGGGTGCGTCACCCAATGTATGCAGGCTACATGGCGACCTATGCAGGCTTCCTGCTCGCCAACCCCGGGATGTGGAACCTGTTCGTCTACGTGATCGCGGTCGGCGCGCAGCTCGTCCGCATCCATCGCGAGGAGGCGCTCCTGCGCGACGACGACGCCTATCGCCGGCTGATGGAACAGACGCCCTATCGTATCGTGCCGCTGATCTACTGACCGGGGGCGACGACCCGGACGACGAGGGGAGAGGCGACCGCGATCGGTCGCTCGCACCCGCCTCGTGCGCTCCGGTCCGAGGGCGAGGCCTCGCGCCTCGTCTCGGAACTCGCATGCAGATACCGAAACGACGAACGCCCCACGAGGAGATGCGTTGATGAGCATGTCGATTCCGCCGGTCAGCAACACGCCGGTCCGCGCCCCCGAAACGTCGGAGAAGCCCGGGCCGGAGACGGTCAGCGACGGCGACGCCGACGACGGCGCGGCGGCCGCGACGAAGGCGCCGGCGCCCGCCGGCATGGGCAAGCTCGTCGACAAGACGGCCTGACCGTCCGCCTCGCGGACGGCGCCCTGGTTCTCCGCCGACGGCACGCTGGGCGTCCGTCGGCGAAGACGCTCGGCTTCCGATCCGGTGTGGATCCGGCGACCGGCGCGGTCGCCTCGCCGATCTCCCGCCGCGACGTTCGCCCCCCCACGCGGGCCGCGTCCGGCGAAATCCTCCGAAAGTCCTCCGATCTCGTCGGCCGTCTCCCGGCTCGTGAAGCCGTCGCGACGCGCGCCGTCGAAGTCTCCGTCCTCGCGGCTGCGGGTGACGGCGCGAGACCCATTCGTCGAGCCG
>JAAYVT010000486.1 GCA_012517025.1 Phyllobacteriaceae bacterium
CGCTGATGCCGGACGCGCCGCCTCTGACCAAGGCGTTGCGGCGGCTCGCGCCCTATCTCGGCATGGAGATCGCGGTCGTGCTGGCGGTCTTCGCCTTCCCGGTGCTGGTCCATCCCGAGAAGCTGTTCGAGCCGCGCCCCGCGATCTCCGCCCCGACGAAGGCGCCGGCGCGGCGACTGGAGGATCTGCCGATGCCGGCGATGCCCGATCCCGATCGCGCCCCCGATCTCGGACTTTCGCCGCCGCCGCGCTGATCGCCGCGATCCCGGCACCGACCTTGTCGCACGACCCTCACTGCGGGTTCTCGAGGCTGAACATCTCCGCCTTCTCGTCGTAGGCGAAGAGTTCGGCCCAACGGCCCCAGGAGACGACGGTCTCGAGCGTCTCGTCGGCGTAGTCCTCGGACATGTAGTCCTCGAGCTCGTTGCGGAAGCGCGCGGCCGGGGCGGCGTGGCTCGGCCGTTCGTCGAGAACGCGGCGGATGAGACCGATCAACGGCACATATTCGATGAGATGACGCGCGAACAGCCGTTTGCGACCGTCGGTGTCGAGATCGGCGAAGGAACGGCCGGCGTCGGTCAGCGTGATGTCGCCTTCCGCCACCACGGCGAAACGCAGGAGCTGCATCGCCTCGGCGAGCGGGAACAACTCGTCGACCTCCATCTGCAGGCGGCTGGACAGCACCGGCAGATCGGCCTTCCCGTGGAACGGCTCGGCGGCGACCGCCTCGATCAGACCGGCGAGCAGGTTGGTGGAGACGTGGGCGAGCACCATGCCGACGCCGGTGCCGGGGATGCCCTCCGCCGTCGGTGCCTTCGGCTCGGGACGCTTCGTCATGAGCGCGTAGATGCGGTCGACCATCTGGCGGAAGGCCGGATCGAGACGATTGCGTGGGTGCGGCAACTCGACCTTCATCTCCGAGGCGATGCGGCCGGGGTTCGAGGAGAACACCAGGATGCGGTCGCACATCAGCACCGCCTCCTCGATGTTGTGGGTCACCATCAGCACCGACTTCATCGGCAGCCTGCCCTCCACCCACAGATCGATGATGTCGGTTCTGAGCGTCTCGGCGGTCAGAACGTCGAGGGCGGAGAAGGGCTCGTCCATCAAGAGCAGGTCGGGGTGGACCACCAGGGCGCGTGCGAAGCCGACGCGCTGGCGCATGCCGCCGGAGAGCTCCTTCGGATAGGCGTTCTCGAAGCCGTCGAGGCCGATCAGGTCGATCGCCTCGAGCGCTCTCTGACGCCGTTCGTCGGGATCGACGCCGAGTGCCTCCAGCCCGAGCTCGACGTTCTGCATCACCGTCAGCCAAGGGAAGAGCGCGAAGGACTGGAACACCATGGCGACGCCGAGCGGAGGCCGTCCGGCGATCGCTTCGCCCTTCCACAGCGCCTCGCCCGACGACGGCGACGACAGCCCGGCGATGATCCTGAGCAACGTCGACTTGCCCGAGCCGGACCGGCCGAGCAGGCCGACGATCTCGCCCGGTCGGATGGTCAGATCGACGTGCTCCAGCACCACGAGCTCGTCGCCGTTGGCTTTGGGGAAGGAGCGGTCGACGCCGCGGATCTCGATCAGCGGGCGCTCGACTTCGGATGTGAGGACGGTCGGTTCGGTCATGACGGAATCCTCCGGTCTCAGCCGAGGCGCAGACGGGTTTCGGCGAAGCCGTAGAGCGGCCGCCAGACGAGACGGTTGAACAGGGTGACGAAGATCGACATCACCGCGATGCCGAGCACCACCCGGGCGAAGTCGCCGGCCGCCGTC
>JAAYVT010000487.1 GCA_012517025.1 Phyllobacteriaceae bacterium
CGGATCATGGCCCGGGTCGTCGCCAACACCGGAGGGGCTCACGACACCTCCGCCGGGGCATGTTCCTGCGAGAGCAACACCGTCCGCTTCGGTCACCATGTGAAGTATCAGCACGCCTGCCGCGAGAACTTCGTGATGGAAGTCTCCAAATACGGCATGACCAAGCGCGACGTGGTGCCGAACATCAACTTCTTCATGAACGTGCCGGTCGAGCCGGACGGCAATCTCGCCATCGTCGACGGTGAATCGAAGCCGGGCGACTACGTCGAGATCGTCGCCGAGATGGACGTCCTGGTCGTCGTCTCCAACTGCCCGCAGATCAACAACCCGTGCAACGGCTTCTTCCCGACGCCGATCCGGGCGTTGATCTGGGCCGCCGACGAGGGCTGAGATGTTCGACAAGGTCCTGATCGCGAACCGGGGCGAGATCGTCGGCCGGATCGCCCGCACTTTGCGCAAAATGGGGATCGCGAGCGTCGCGGTCCATTCCGACGCCGACCGCTTCGCCCGCCCCGTGCTGGAGGTGGACGAGGCGGTCCGTCTCGGGCCTCCACCGGCGGCGGAGAGCTATCTCGACGTCGAGGCGGTGATCGCCGCGGCCCGCGCCACCGGCGCGCAGGCCGTCCACCCCGGCTACGGCTTCCTGTCGGAGAACGTCGGCTTCGCCGAGCGGTTGGCGGCGGAAGCGATCGCCTTCATCGGCCCCCGCCCCGAGCATCTGAAGGCCTTCGGCCTGAAGCACGAGGCGCGGGCGATCGCGCAAGCGAGCGGCGTGCCGCTGCTCCCGGGCTCCGGCCTCCTCGACGGGGTCGAAGAGGCGATCGCGGCGGCCGAGGGCATCGGCTGGCCGGTGATGCTGAAGTCGACCGCCGGCGGCGGCGGCATCGGCATGCAGCTCTGCGACGGACCGGAGGCACTGCGGGAAAAGTTCGAGAGCGTGAAGCGCACGGCGGCGTCGGGGTTCGGCGACGCCCGGTTGTTCCTCGAGCGCTTCGTCGCCGAGGCCCGCCACGTCGAGGTGCAGATCTTCGGCGACGGCAAGGGGCGCGTCGTCACCCTCGGCGAACGCGACTGTTCGCTGCAGCGACGCAATCAGAAGGTCGTCGAGGAGACCCCGGCGCCGGGACTCTCCGAGAGCTTGCGCCGACGCCTCCACGCGGCGGCGAAGGCCCTCGGCGAGGCGGTGAAGTACGAATCCGCCGGCACCGTCGAGTTCATCTACGACGTCGCCCGCGACGACTTCTATTTCCTCGAGGTCAACACCCGCCTCCAGGTCGAGCATCCGGTGACGGAAGCGGCGTTCGGCGTCGATCTGGTCGAGTGGATGATCCGGCAAGCGGCGGGAGAGGATCCGCTCGCCTCCGTCGGGGCGCTCTCGCCCTCCGGCGCGGCGATGGAGGTCCGCCTCTATGCCGAAAACCCGGCCGCCGGCTTCCGCCCGAGCGCGGGCCTGTTGACGCAGGTCTACTTCCCCGAGGGCGTCCGTGTCGACGGTTGGATCGAGACGGGGACGGAGGTGACCGCCTTCTACGATCCGATGCTCGCCAAGCTCATCGTCCACGGCGCCAGCCGCGACGAAGCGAGGGCGGAGCTCGCCGCGGCGCTCGCCGCGACCCGCGTCCACGGCATCGAGACCAATCTCGCCTATCTACGGGCCGTCGTCGCCTCGGACGCCTTCGCGACCGGGCGGGTGGCGACCAACGTGTTGCCGCGCTTCGCCTTCCGCCCGCGCTCGCTCGACGTGCTGGCGCCCGGCGCCCAATCGACCCTGCAGGAACTCCCCGGCCGGCTCGGCCTGTGGGACGTCGGCGTGCCGCCGAGCGTGCCGATGGACGAGAAGAGTTTCCGCCTCGCCAACACCATCGTCGGCAACCCGGAAACCACCGCCGCGCTCGAAATGACGGCGCACGGGGCGACCCTGCGCTTCAATTCCGACGGGCTGTTCGCGCTCGCCGGCGCCCGGATGGGCGCGACCCTCGACGGCGTCGAGGTCGAAAACGACGTGCCGGTCGCCGCGAAGGCCGGTCAGGTGTTGAAGCTCGGCGTGATCGCCGGGCCGGGCCTCAGGACCTATCTGGCGCTCGCCGGCGGCTTCGACGCGCCGGAGTTCCTCGGCTCGCGCACCACCTTCACCCTCGGCCGCTTCGGCGGCCATGCGACCGGCGCGCTCAAGGCCGGCGACGTGCTCCATTTCGCCGATCGCCCGACGGTCGCGCCGCGCCCCGCCCGGCCGGAGGAACGGCCGCCGCTCACCCGCGAGTGGCGGCTTTCGGTCGTCTACGGCCCGCACGGCGCCCCCGACTTCTTCCTCGACGAGGACGTCGAGACGCTGTTCTCGACTCCTTACGAGGTTCATTTCAATTCGGCGCGCACCGGCGTCCGCCTGGTCGGGCCGAA
>JAAYVT010000488.1 GCA_012517025.1 Phyllobacteriaceae bacterium
ATACGGCCTCGACGCCGAGATCTCGCGCAAGACCGGCGAAATCTCCTACGGTTTCGCCAAATACCTGCGCGACGCCCTGCCCAACGCCTCCTTCATCGGCTTCACCGGAACACCGATCGAGACCACCGACGTCAACACCCCGGCCGTCTTCGGCAATTACATCGACGTCTACGACATCGCCCGCGCGGTCGAGGACGGCGCGACGGTGCCGATCTATTACGAGAGCCGCCTCGCCCGCATCGAGCTTCCCGACGACGAGAAGCCGAAGATCGACGCCGAGATGGACGAGGTGACCGAGGAGTTCGGCGAGACCGAAGCCGAGAAGACTCGCCGCGCCTGGGCGACGGTGGAAAAGCTCGTCGGCACCGAGAAGCGCCTGCGCCTGATCGCCGAGGATCTCGTCGCCCATTTCGAGGCGCGCCTCGCCGCGCTCGACGGCAAGGCGATGGTGGTCTGCATGTCGCGCCGCATCTGCGTCGCCCTCTACGACGCCATCGTCGCGCTGCGCCCGCACTGGCACTCCGACGACGACGCGGCCGGCGTGGTGAAGGTGGTGATGACCGGATCGGCCTCCGACCCCGTCGACTGGCAGCGACACATCGGCGGCAAGGGGCGTCGTGATCTTCTCGCCAAGCGCGCCAAGGATGCGAACGACCCGTTGAAGCTCGTCCTCGTCCGCGACATGTGGCTGACCGGCTTCGACGCCCCGTCGATGCACACGATGTACGTCGACAAGCCGATGAAAGGCCATGGCCTGATGCAGGCGATCGCCCGCGTCAACCGCGTCTTCAAGGACAAGCCGGCCGGTCTCGTCGTCGACTACATCGGCATCGCGCAGAGCCTGAAGACCGCGCTCTCCACCTATTCCGGCCGCGACGGCGCAGAGACCGGGATCGACGAGCGCGCTGCCGTCGCCGCGCTTCAGGAGCGACTGGAAGTCGTCCGAACCATGTTCCACGGCTTCGACTACGCGCGTGGCCTGAACGGCACGCCGCAGGAGCGGCTCGCTGTGCTCGCCGGCGCCGTCGAGTGGATTCTGGCACGACAGAGCGAGGCCGCCCGCGAGGTCGAGGACGACGAGGCGAAGAAACTCGAACTGCGCCGCTTCCAAGACGCGGTACTCGCCCTCTCCACCGCCTTCGCGTTGGCTTCGGCGAGCGACGAAGCGAAGGTGATGCGGGAAGAAATCGCCTTTTTCCAAACCATCCGCATCGTCCTGGTGAAGGCCGCCGAGGGCAACGGCAGCGGCAAGGCCGCCAAGGACTTCGCCATCCAACAACTGCTCGATCGATCGGTCGTCTCGACCGAGATCGTCGACGTGTTGAAAGCGGCGGGCCTGCAATCGCCCGACATCTCGATTCTCTCCGACGAGTTCCTCGCCGAGGTGCAACAGACGGAAAAGAAGAACCTCGCCCTGGAAGCGCTGCGCAAGCTCCTCGCCGGCGAGATCAAATCCCGCCTCCGCACCAACGTCGTGGAGAGCCGCCGCTTTTCCGAACGGCTCGAACAGGCGATCGCCCGCTATCACGGCAACGCCCTGAGCACGGTCGAAGTGCTGCAGGCCTTGATCGACCTCGCCAAGGATTTGCGCGCGGCACATGCGCGCGGCGAAGAGGAGGGATTGACTCCCGAGGAACTCGCCTTCTACGACGCCCTCGCCGAGAACGAGAGTGCCGTGCAGGTGCTCGGCAACGCCTCTCTCAAAGTCATTGCTCACGAACTTCTGAAGAGTCTCAGGAATACAGTGACCGTAGATTGGAACCATCGCGAACGGGCGCGCGCCGAAATGCGTAGAGCCGTCAAACGTATTCTGAGAAAATACGGCTATCCTCCAGACTTGCAGGATGCCGCCGTACAGACCGTGCTTCGGCAGGCAGAAGTTCTCTCGGCGAAATGGGCCGCTTGACCAAGGAATTCGGAGTCGAACCCCGGATGAAAACTGATTTGGGGGCTAAAATGGGGGCCTTGAGGAAATTCGAATAAATTTCATTTATTAAATATATATAGATGATTTGATAATTAGGTTCCCTTCCGCACCACTTCTCCCTCCGAAATCGTCCGAGAACGTCCCGGCCATTGCCGCGAATCGAGGTCGGTGTCGCACGATGCTGAGCGTCGCGCGGTGGCGAAGACGATTTCTCCGCGCCCGCGTCGACGAGGGCGAAACCGTCCCCCGACATCCGCCGGGTTGACCCGACCGGCCGGGAGGGGTCCAATCCCCCCGAACCGCGCCGAAGGAGTTCGACCATGCGCACGATCATCTCGGGCCGCATCGCCGCGATCGCGATCGCCGTCGTCGGCCTCGCCTCGACGTCGGCGCGCGCCGACGTCCTGCGGTGGGTCTGTCCCGGTCCCGGCCGCACCCACTACGCCGTCCTGGTCGACGACGCGAAGCTCGACCACGTCACCGTCGAAGAGTTCCACGCCGGCTCCACCGCGCCGGTGCGTCGCTTCGAGTTGTCGGGTGGCGTCGGCGCCCACGCCGCCGTCTACGAGGACGAGCACCTGTCGTTTTCGCACGACCGCCGCAAGGCCCGCCTGTCGGTTCGCCCGAAGGGCAAGCCCCGCAACTGCGGCAAGCCGCACGAAATCGACTGATCGACGAGCCGACCGATGAGATCTCCGCGACGGATCGCGTCATCCGCCGATCGGACGGGGCCGGTTCCCGTCCGTCGTCTCCGCGTCCGGCCGCTGCCGGGCGACCCTCGTCGCGGCTTGCTGGTCGGCGCCGGACTCGTGCTGCCCTGCGCCCTCGGTCGCTCGGGTCTTACACACTTCAAACGAGAAGGTGACGGCGCCACGCCGGTCGGCCGGCTGGAACTGCTGTCCGGCCGCCGTCGCGCCGATCGCGGCCTGCCGGTCGCGACGC
>JAAYVT010000489.1 GCA_012517025.1 Phyllobacteriaceae bacterium
ACCTTGCGCTCCTGCTGGCCCGGCAGGTAGGGGCAGGGGGCGGGCGCGGTCAGATAGAACTGCGGTGCGTCGAGCGGATGTTGCGTCATGCGCCCTCCCGGGTTCGCCGCCCTCGCGGCCGGACGAACGACGCGAACGCCACTGTCCCCGTCGACTACGATACCGCGCGCCCCCGTCGTCGAGAAGGGGACGTGATGTCGGTTCGAAGAGCAGATCGTACGTCGGTGCGTCGTCGTCTCACCGGCCGGTGAAGGCGAGGACGCGCGCGTCCATCACCCGCACGCCGACGGCGAAGTCCTGCAGCAGCTGCCGGCGCTCGGTGAACAGGCCGACGAGATGGACGAGCGGCGTCAGCGCCACCGAGAGGGCGTAGAACACCACCACGTGGATCAGTGCGGTCAGCGCATCGGGGCGCCGGCCGTCGGTGAGGCGCATCGACAGCCCCATCGCCCGCATGCCCGGCGTCGCCGAATCCGGCCCGCCGAGGGTCGCCACGGTGTAGAGCACCCCGAGCACCGGCCACAACGCCGGATAGATCAGCCACGCCAGCCCGAAGGTGGCGATGCCGAGAAAAAATACCACCACCGCCGCGACGAGCCACAGCATCGACACGCCGACGAGGGCGAAGACATAGGCCATCGCCCGCCGCGACAGGATGTTCTCGAACAGGTCGGGTTCGAGCCGCGGGTCGAACAGGTGGCGGATGGTGATCTCACGGACGGGGTCGGACATCGACGTTCCCTCGACGGGGCCAGGGCGCTCGCCCCTCGAGGGACGGCGGATCCCAACATGGGGGCTGCCACGCCCCACCACAAGGGACGTGCGAAAATGCACATGGTTCCCCACCCGTCCCGCGATTGACGCATGCGTGTGCGCTCGGTACCCCTGATCGGGATCCCGAAGGCGAGGACAACGGCTCCGACGAGAGAGCCGGCCCGCCGCCTGCCGTGCCGGCGTTTCGGGGAGGGAGCGACCGATGGACTTCGACTTCTCCGAGGAGACCCTCGCCTTTCGCGACACCGCCGCCGCCTTCGCGCGCGACCGGCTCGCCCCGAACGCCCGCGCCTGGGACGAGGGCTCGGTGTTTCCCATCGACACTCTGCGCGAGGCCGCCGCCCTCGGCTTCGCCGCGATCTACGTCGCCGACGACGTCGGCGGCTGCGGCCTCGGTCGGCTCGACGCGGCGGTGATCTTCGAGGAATTGGCGCGCGGCTGCACCTCGACCGCCGCCTTCCTCACCATCCACAACATGGCGTCGTGGATGATCGACGGCTGGGGCACCGAGGCGCAGCGGGCGAAATGGTCGACCCGGCTGGCGACGATGGAGCTGGTGGCGAGCTATTGCCTGACCGAGCCCGGCGCCGGGTCGGACGCCGCCGCTCTCTCCACCCGCGCCGTCCGCGACGGCGACCACTGGGTCCTGAACGGCTCGAAGGCCTTCATCTCCGGCGGCGGTGCCTCCGATCTCTACGTGGTGATGGCGCGCACCGGCGGGCCGGGCCCCAAGGGCATCTCGGCGATCGTGGTGGAGAAGGGCACGCCCGGGCTCTCCTTCGGCGCCAACGAGAAGAAGATGGGCTGGAAGAGCCAGCCGACGGCGGCGGTGATCTTCGAGGACTGCCGGGTGCCGGTGGAAAATCTCGTCGGCGTCGAGGGCGGCGGCTTCGCCATGGCGATGGCCGGGCTCGACGGCGGCCGCCTCAACATCGCCGCCTGCTCGCTCGGCGCGGCCGCCGAATGCCTCGACCGCACGCTCGCCTACGTCAAGGAACGCAAGCAGTTCGGCCGCCCGATCGGCGACTTCCAGGCCCTGCGCTTCCGCCTCGCCGACATGGCGACCGAGCTCGAGGCGGCCCGCCTAATGGTCCATCGCGCCGCCTGCCTGCTCGACGCCAAAGAGCCCGGCAAGTCCGATCCGGCGGTCACCCGCGCCTGCGCCATGGCCAAGCGGCTGGCCACCGACACCGGTTGGCGGGTGGTCGACGAGGCGTTGCAGTTGCACGGCGGCTACGGTTATCTCGCCGACTACGAGATCGAGCGCTTCGCCCGCGACACCCGCGTCCATCGCATTCTCGAGGGAACCAACGAGGTGATGCGCCTGATCGTCTCCCGGTCCCTGCTCGACGACTGATCCCCGGAGCCCCGCATGACGCAGCATTCGATCGACGTCCGTTTCGAGGTCCGTGGCCGGGCCGGGGTGATCACCATGGATCGCCCCAAGGCGCTGAACGCCCTGACCCTGCCGATGGTCCGCGCCATCGATGCCCAGCTCGCCGATTGGGCCGCCGATCCGTCCGTCGCCCACGTCGTGCTGACCTCGGCGTCGGAGAAGGCCTTCTGCGCCGGCGGCGACATCCGCCGCATCCACGACATGGGGCGGGCCGGCGAGCCGGGCCTCACCGACTTCTTCCACGACGAATATCGGCTGAACCGCCGCATTCATCGCTACGAGAAGCCATTCATCTCGTTGATCGACGGCATCTGCATGGGCGGTGGCGTCGGCTTGTCCGCGCACGCCCCCTACCGGGTGGGCAGCGAGAAGACCCTCTTCGCCATGCCGGAGGTCTCGATCGGCTTCTTCCCCGACGTCGGCGGCACCCACATGCTGTCGCGGATGCCGGGCGAGACCGGCGCCTTCCTCGCCATGACCGGCGGCCGGCTGAAATGGGCCGATTGCCTGCACGTCGGCTTCCTTTCCCACACGGTCGAAAGCGCGCGGATGGGCGAACTCCTCGCCGCGCTGTGCGAGGCGGAGACCCCCGCCGCCGTGCTCGACGGCTTCCGCGCCGATCCCGGTGCGCCGCCGCTCGTCCTCCGCCGGGAGGCGATCGACCGGCTCTTCGTCGGCGACGACGCGGCCGCGATTCTCGCCCGTCTGGAGCGCGAGGAGGGGCCGGACGGCGATTGGGCGAAGGCGCTCGCCGCCGAGATTTCCGCCAAATCCCCGACCTCGGTGGCGATCGCCTTGCGCCAGGTGCGGATCGGCGGTTCTCTGTCCTTCGAGGACGGCATGCGGACGGAATTCCGCATCGTCTCGCGGATTCTGAAGGGATCCGACTTCTACGAGGGCGTGCGCGCGGTCCTGGTCGACCGCGACAACCGTCCGGTGTGGCGACCGGCGCGTCTCGCCGACCTCGCGGAAGCCGAGATCGCGGCGCATTTCACCACCGTTCCGGAAGGCGGCGA
>JAAYVT010000490.1 GCA_012517025.1 Phyllobacteriaceae bacterium
AGATGCTGCCGCGTCTTCTCGACGGTCGCGCCGTCGGCATCCTCGGCTTCACCTATCAGGAACACGCCGCCGCTTGGCGGACCGCCGACCGCGCGGTGACGGTGGTCGATCGCCTCGCCGCCCTCGGCGATTTCGACGTCGGTCTGGTGGTCAACCCCAACAATCCCGACGGTCGTCTCGTTTCGCCCGACGACCTCGTCGCGCTCGCCGGCACCATGGCGGCGGCCGGTCGCCGGCTGATCGTCGACGAGGCCTTCGTCGACGTCCTCGACGGCGACGCGAGCCTCGCGCCGCGCCTGCCGGTCGCCGGCGCGATCGTACTGCGCTCCTTCGGCAAGACCTGGGGCCTCGCCGGGCTGCGTCTCGGCTTCGTCCTGGCGGAACCGGCGGTCGCGACGGCGGTCCGCGCCGCCTTCGGCCCCTGGGCGGTCTCCGGCCCGGCGATCGTGATCGGCGTCGCCGCGCTCGCCGATCGCCCGTGGCTCGCCGCCGCCCGCGCCCGCACCCGCCGCGACGCCGCCCGCCTCGATCGCATCCTCGCCGCCGCCGGCCTGCGGATGATCGGCGGTACCCCGCTGTTCCGCTTGGTCGAGGCCGCGACGGCGACCGAGATCGCCGACCGTCTCGCCGCCGCCGGCATCCACGTCCGCCGCTTCCCGCACGACCCGACCCGCCTGCGCTTCGGCCTGCCCGGCGACGAGGCGGCGTGGCGGCGCCTCTGCGACGGTTTGTCCGTGCCTCCCGGCTGAGCCGAGGCGGTGTCGGGTTACGTCGGAGACGACGCGTAGTTCCCCAGCGTCATGCACGATTCGGATATTCGGCGCCACCGACGGCGCGCATCGTCTGGTAGTATGTCAGAAATGATTCCCGAAAAAAAGACTCCGGATCGTTTCTCTTTATACCCAAGGTGAATTCAGACCGGCTCGAACGTTCGCCTGTTTCATGTTTATGTTTCGGAATTGCAACAATTTATGCGATGAATAGACTCATAAATACAGTCGTCATATATTGTATACGCATTTATTCGCATAAATCGACGGGATGACGCAACGACAGGCATTAGCATTTCCTTCACGGAACCTCGGCGAGAAACGTTGCGGCGGAACGTCTCGGAGGACACCATGCATCTGCCGCTCTCGGCGCGCTCGATCGCGAGTGCCGGCGCGCCCCTGCGCCGAAAATTGGCATCGACGGTTCGTCCGACCGGCGTCGAGCGGACCTTCGCGGTCGACGACGTCATCGTCTCGAAGACCGACTGCAAGGGCATCATCACCTACGCCAACGACGTCTTCCTGCGTCTCGCCTCGCTCTCCGAGCGCGAGGCGATCGGCGCGCCGCATTCGGTGATCCGCCATCCGGCGATGCCGCGAGCGGTGTTCAAGCTGCTGTGGGAGACGATCGAGAAGGGCGACGAGATCTTCGCCTACGTCCTCAACATGGCGTCGAACGGCGACCACTATTGGGTCTTCGCCCACGTCACCCCGACCTTCGCGCTCGACGGCGGCATCACCGGCTACCATTCGAACCGGCGTGTGCCCGATCGCGACGCCCTGCGGGTGATCGAGCCGCTCTATGCGGAGCTGAAGGCGATCGAAGATCGCGCCTCCGACCGGGCGCGCGGGCTCGCGCAGAGTTTCGATCATCTCGTCCGTCTCCTGGGCTCGAAGGGGCTGAGCTATGACGAATTCGTCTTCTCTCTGGCGCGCTGAGGCGGCGATCGTCGCCGTCCTGGCGGTGTCGCTGATCGGCGCCGGCGTCGCGGCGCTGATCGCCGATCGGCCGGGGGAGGCCGTCGCGATGACGCTGGCGGCGGCGCTCGCCGGCTTCGCGATCGTCTCGCTGCGGCGTGCCCGCCGATCGATCGCCACCGTCTCGGCGGTGATGGAGGCGGCGGCGCGCGGCGACCTCGAACGCCGCGTCGTCCTGCTCCCCGACGGCGGCGAGTTGCGCCGGCTGGCCGACGACGCCAACCGTCTGCTCGACGTCTCCGACGCCTTCGTGCGCGAGGCCCGGGCGACGCTCGACTGCATCCGCGACGGCAAGAATCATCGCCGCATCGTCGAGCGCGGCATGGTCGGCACCTACGGTGCCACGGCGCGGTCGATGAACGAGGCGGTCTCCACCATCGAGGCTCGGCTCGGCGGCTTTGCCCGGATGATGGGCGAGTTCGAGACGACGGTCGGCGGCGTCACCAGCTCGCTCGGCGAGGCGGTGGCGAGCCTGTCGCGTTCCGCCGACACGATGCGGTCCTCCGCCACCGACACCGAACATCGCACCACCACCATCGGCGCCTCCGCCGAGGAGACCTCCGCGACGGTCGCCACCGTCGCCGCCGCCACCGAGGAGCTCAACGCGGCGGTGGAGGACATCGCCCGTCAGTCCGAGCGCGCCCTGGCGATCTCCCGCGACGCCGGCCGACGCGTCGGTGACGGCCGCGAGGCGATCGGCGGTCTCTCCGCCGCGGTCGGCGACATCGTCGGCGTCGTCGATCTGATCCGCTCGGTCGCCGAGCAGACCAAGCTCCTCGCCCTCAACGCCACCATCGAGGCGGCCCGCGCCGGCGAGGCCGGACGCGGCTTCGGAGTGGTGGCGACCGAGGTCAAGGCGCTCGCCGGCCAATCGGCCGCCGCGACGGAATCGATCTCCGAGCGCATCCGCGCCGTCGAGGAGAGCGCCCACCGCTGCATGACCTCGATCGACGGCATCACCGGCGTGATCGAAGAGATCGCCGGCGCGGCCAGCGCCATCGCCGCCGCCGTGCAGCAGCAGAGCACCGCGACCCAGGAGATTGCCCGCTCGATGCAGATGGCCTCGACCGCCACCGACGACGTCTCGGCGAACGTCGGCACCGTCGCCGCCGCCGCCGGCGAGACCGGCCGTGCCGCCGGCGAGGTGGCCTCGGCCTCCGAAGATCTCGCCGGGCAGACCGAGCGGCTGCGCTCCTCCGTCCGTGCCTTCCTCGACCGCGCCCGCGACGTCGCCGGCACCGCCCGCGCCGCCGCCTGAACGCCGCGCCCCGATCGTCGACGCCGCCCCTCCGGCGGCGTCTTCGCTGTGCTCGCCGTTTACATCCCGGCGGCCCGCCGGTATGGTCCGCGCCCGTCGCCGAGGCGCGCCGCGCGCTGCTTCGCGCCCCTGAATTTTCGTCGAGGAACGATCCGATGAAGGCAGAGATCCAGTCCGTCGTGGACGAGATCCAGCAGGCGCTCAGCCTGCTGAGGAGGCATCTTTGACTGGGATGTCGCGCTCAAACGACTGGACGAGCTGAACGCGCTCTCCGAAAGCCCCGATCTGTGGAACGATCCGACCAACGCGCAGAAGCTGATGCGTGAACGCGACAAGTTGGCCAAGTCGGTCGACGTCGTCGGCTCGATCTCGCGGGAACTCGACGACAACGTCGGCCTGCTCGAACTCGGCGAGGCCGAGGGCGACGAGGCCGTCGTCGCCGAGGCGGAAGAGGCGCTGAAGCAGCTCGGCCACGACGTCGCCAAGCGGCAGGTCGACGCGCTGCTCTCCGGCGAGGCCGACGGCAACGACACCTAGCTCGAAATCCACGCCGGCGCCGGCGGCACCGAATCGCAGGACTGGGCCCAGATGCTCGCCCGCATGTACGTGCGCTGGGCCGAGCGTCGCGGCTTCAAGGTCGAGGCGGTCGAAGCCTCCGAGGGCGAGGAGGCCGGCTTGAAGTCGGTCACCTACGTCATCAAGGGCGAGAACGCCTACGGCTGGCTGAAGACCGAATCGGGCGTGCATCGTCTCGTCCGCATCTCGCCCTTCGACAGCGCCGCGCGGCGTCACACCTCCTTCGCCTCGGCCTGGGTCTATCCGGTGGTCGACGACTCGATCGACATCGTCATCCCGGAGTCCGACGTTCGCGTCGACACCTACCGGTCGTCCGGCGCCGGCGGTCAGCACGTCAACACCACCGACTCGGCGGTGCGTCTGACCCACATCCCGACCGGCATCGCGGTCGCCTGTCAGGCCGAGCGCTCGCAGCACAAGAACCGCGCCACCGCGTGGTCGATGCTGCGCGCCCGCCTCTACGAGGTCGAGCTGAAGAAGCGCGAGGAGAAGGCCAGCGCCGAGGCGGCCGCCAAGACCGACATCGGCTGGGGTCATCAGATCCGCTCCTACGTGCTGCAGCCCTACCAGATGGTCAAGGACCTGCGCACCGGCGTGCAGACCACCGACCCGGCCCGTGTGCTCGACGGCGACCTCGACGAGTTCATGGAGGCCTCGCTCGCCGCCCGGGTGCGCGGCGCGGCGACCGCCGTGGTCGAGGACATCGACTGATCGAAAGGGGCGCCCGAGAGAGCGCCCCGATCGCTTTGCGGCCGGATCGGCCGAGGAGGGGCGGGCGCCTCCTCCGTTCTCTCACGAGGATCACGATGGATCTCGTCTATCTCCTGAAGGCCGCCGTCCTCGGCATCGTCGAGGGCCTGACCGAATTCCTGCCGGTCTCCTCGACCGGCCACCTCATCCTCGCCGACGACCTGCTGAATTTCGATTCCGGCTCCGGCAAGGTGTTCGAGGTGGTGATCCAGCTCGGCGCCATCCTGGCGGTGTGCTGGCTCTATCGCGAGAAGATCCTCACCCTGATCGGCGGCGTGCTGCGGCGCGAGCGGTCGGCGCTCGCCTTCGCCGGCGCGGTGCTGCTCGCCTTCCTGCCCTCGGCGGTGATCGGCTTCCTGACCATCAAGCTGATCAAGACCTACTTGTTCTCGCCGGTGATCGTCTCGATCACCCTGATGGTCGGCGGTCTGATCATCCTGTGGGTGGAGGAGCGGTCGCACACCGTGACCACCGAGATCGCCGATCGCACCACCTGGAAGCAGGCGCTGATCGTCGGCCTCGGGCAGGTGGTGTCGATGATCCCCGGCACCTCGCGCTCCGGCGCCACCATCGTCGCCGGCCTGCTCGGCGGCATGTCGCGCTCGGCGGCGACCGAGTTCTCGTTCTTCTTGGCGATCCCGACCATGCTCGGCGCGAGCGTGCTCGACCTCGCCAAGAACGGCGGTCATCTCGACCGCCAGGAGATCGCCGCCATCGCGGTCGGCTTCGTCGTCGCCTTCGTCTCGGCGGTGATCTGCGTGAAGTTCCTGATTCGCTATGTGGCGCACCACACCCTGAGCGTCTTCGCCTGGTACCGGATCGTCTTCGGCGCCCTGCTCTTCGCCTGGTACGGCCTGTGGCCGCTTCTCGCCGGCTGATCCGCCGTCAGAACCCGAGCGCGCGGCCGGCGTCGAGCCAGTCGCGCGGATCGACCGGTTCGCCGGCGACCCGCGTCTCGTAATGCAGATGCGGCCCTGTCGACCGCCCGGTCGAGCCGGCGAGGCCGAGCTGCGAGCCCGCCTTCACCTCGTCGCCGACCGTCACCGTGATGCTCGACAGATGGCCGTAGCGGGTGACCACGCCGTTGCCGTGGTCGACGTCGACGCACAGCCCGTAGCCGCCCTGGCGCCCGGCGCCGATCACCCTGCCCGGACCGGTCGAATGCACCGAATCGCCGACCTCGGCGCGGAAGTCGAGGCCGGTGTGCATCGCGCCGATGCCGAGGAACGGATCGGTGCGCACGCCGAATTCCGAGGTGATCGTCCGCTCTCCGTCGAGCGGCCGGGCGAGCGGCAGTCGCTGCGCCGCCGTGTGCAGCCGGGCGAGGCGGGCGAGGGCGCTCTCGGCGCGGCCGATGCCGTCGAGCGGCACCGGCACGAACGGGCCGCCGACGGCGTCGTCGTTCGGCTTCGGCAGTGGATGGGGCACCGGCTCGGCGACCTTGAAGCCGACCTTGGCGAGCGCGCGCGTCCAGCTCCGGCCGCGGTCCTCGGCGAGTTCGGCGAGCCCGGCGATGGCGGCGTCCTGTTGCTTCTCGAAGCCGGCGATCGCCCGTTCGGCGGCGGCGATCCGGCGGGTCGGGTCGCGCCCCTCGCCGTCGCGTCCGGCCGGCACGCTCAGGCGGGAGGTGCGCAGTGGCGCGGCGAAGCGGTCGGTGTCGAGCGGTGTCGGTGCCGGCGCGGCGTCGTGGGCCGCCGGAGTGGGAGCGAGCGGCGCGCCGATCGGCGCCAGCGCGGGGCCCTTGGGCGAGGGGATCGCCAACCCCAGCTCGCCGATCTTGGTGACGAGACCGCCGAGCTTGGCCTGTCGCTCGCCGAGCTTGGCCTGACGGGCGAGCAACTCGTCGACCTTCGCCTCGAAGGCGTCCTGGTCGATCAGCTGGCGGCCGTTGATGCGGTCGATCTCGGCGCGCAGCGCGGCGACGCGATCCTCGTAGATCCGCTCGGTCCGCACCTGCCGCCCGAGTTGGTCGGCGATGAGGTCGTCGCGCACGAACAGCCAGCCGGTGGCGGCGAGATAGGAGGCGAGGAAGGCGCCGACGACGATCGCGCCGGCGGCGAGCCGGCGGGTGTCGACGTGGAAGGCGCGAACCCGGTCGCCGTGCACGATGGTGATGCGGTGGAGGTCGGAGCGACGGCCGAAGGGACGGGATCTCTCTTCCGTGGGCGACATGAGATGCGGCTCCTCGACGGCGCGTGACGTCGAGGCGATTACACTTCGTTAGGGTTAAGATTTGCTTCCCGAACCCCGGCCGCCGACCGTCTCGGGCCGGGACGCGGACGGGCCGGGCGGCCCCGGATCGGCCGCCCGACGGAACGACTCTCAGCCCGCCGCGAGCGCTTCGAGCACCGCCTCGGCGTGGCCGGCCACCTTCACCTTGCGCCAGATCCGGGCGATCTTGCCGTCGGCGTCGACGAGGAAGGTGGCGCGCTCGACGCCCATGTACTTGCGGCCGTAGAGCGACTTTTCCACCCACACGCCCCACGCCTCGAGCGCGGTGCGCTCCGGGTCGGCGGCGAGTTCGACGCCGAGCCCGTGCTTGGCGCGGAATTTTCCGTGCGCCGCGACGCCGTCCGGCGAGATCCCGATCACCACCGCGCCGCGTTTTTCGAATTCCGGCAGCAGGGCGGTGAAGGCGATCGCCTCCTTGGTGCAGCCGGAAGTGTCGTCCTTCGGATAGAAATAGACGACGACCGGCCGGCCGCGATGCGCCGACAGGCGAACCTCGCCGCGATCGCCGGCGAGCGTGAAGTCGGGAGCGACGTCTCCGACGGACAAGGCCATGTCTGCCTTCCTTTCGTCTCGAAGTGATGGTCTCGGAGGTGCGCGACGCGGCGAGCGCCCGCGTCGGTCGAGGGCGGGAGCCTAGCCGCCCCGTCCGCACCGCCGCAAGCGGTTCGACCGCCGGAGAGGAAACGTGTAGGTCCTCTGCGGCACGACGGCGAAAAGCCGCGATTCGTACCGCCCCTCCCGGTTCGACCGACCGGCGTCGAGGGATTACGGTGCGACGGGAGACGAGAGAGAAGAGCCGGGTGGTGGACGAGGTCGTCGATACCGTGGAATCCTGCGCCGCGCCACGCCGTGGCCGACTGCATTTCGCCGGGCGTTGCGGCCTCTTCGCCGTGCGCCTGTGCGGCGGCGGCATCGTTCTCGTCCTCGTTCTCCTCGCCGGACTGGCGGTCTTGTTGTCGCGGGGCCCCTTCGAGACCGAGGCGGCGTCGCGCGTCGCCGAGGAGGCGCTCGCCCGCCTGGGCGGCCCCGGCGCGACCGCCCGCGTCGGCACCGCCGGCCTCGACTGGTCGTGGACGCGCGGCATCTCGGTGACGCTCTCCGACGTCTCGCTGGAGCGCGGGGCCGGCCTGCGTCTGGCGCTTCCGCGCGTCGTCGCCGGCCTGCGGCTGTTGCCGCTGTTCGTCGGCTCGGTGCGGCCGCGCACCGTCGAGATCGTCGATCCGACCCTCACCCTCGACACCGCCGAACTGCGGGCGCGTCCGGAGCCGGTCGAGACGCCGATCCCCGCCGATCGTCCGGCGGCGACGGCCGCCGCGCCCGCGACGCCGACCCCCGCCGTGCCGGTGTCGACCCGCTTGGCCGAGGCCGCCGACGTCGCCGTCGAACGCATCCTCGATCTCGCCCGCGAGCAGGGGATCGAGACCATCGGCCTGCACGGCGGCACCGTCACCGTCCATCACGTCGCCGAGACCGGCGGCGCCCGCGACGTCGGCTTCCGCGACCTCGAGGTCGACGCCGTGGTCGACGGCCCCGGCGGCGACGTCGACGCCGGCGTGTCGGCGCGCGGCGAGGTCGGCCGCTGGACGATGCGCCTCACCCGATCCCGCCGCGACGACGGCGGCCATCGCCTGCTGTTCTCCGCCGCCGACGTCACCCTGCCGGACCTGATCGGCAAGATCGCGCCGCCGTTCCGCTTCGACATGCCGTTCTATCCGCGCCTCCGCCTCGCCTTCGATCGCGACGGCCGGTTCGACGGCGCCGACTTCGATCTGCGGATCGGGGCGGGCGTGGTCCGCTTCGGCGGCATGCGCGAGGACGAGCTGCTGTTCGACGAGGTCACGCTCAAGGCGATGTGGAACCCGCGCGATCGCGTCTTCGCGGTGGAGCGCGCCGAGGCAGCGCTCGGCGAGACGCGCTGGGCCGCGCACGGCCGGATCACCCCGCCAACCGCCGACGTCGGTCGCTGGGCTTGGAGCTTCGACGTCGATCCGGGCTCGCTGCGCCCGCGCGACGTGCCGGGACCGGCGGTGCCGATCCGTGGCGGGTCGATCGCCGGCACCTGGGATCCCGCGACCGCCTTCCTCGACGTGGGGCTCGGCGAGATCCGCTTCGGCGAGGCGAGCCTGCGCTCCGCCGGCCGGCTCGATCTGTCGGGCGACGATCCGAAACTCACCTACGATCTCCAGTTCTCGCCGGTGACCACCTCCGAGGTGATCCACGGCTGGCCGACTTGGGTCGCCGCCGAGGCGCGCGACTGGTTCATCAAGAACGTCGCCGCCGGCCGGCTCTCCGATCTGCGCATCCAGTTGCAGATGCCGCGGTTCGATCACCCCGAGACCTGGTCGGGCGACGCCATGCGGGTCGCCGCCCGGTTCGAGGGCCTGAAGTTCTCGCCGCTCGGCA
Organism: Phyllobacteriaceae bacterium; assembly: GCA_012517025.1. Classification (GTDB taxonomy): domain Bacteria; phylum Pseudomonadota; class Alphaproteobacteria; order Rhizobiales; family Ancalomicrobiaceae; genus Pinisolibacter. The sequence continues at coordinate 8,968 of JAAYVT010000490.1, forward strand.
ATCTGCCCGCCGTCA
>JAAYVT010000491.1 GCA_012517025.1 Phyllobacteriaceae bacterium
CGGCCGATGCCCTGGGCGCCGCCGGTGACGACGGCGATCTTCCCCTCGAAGCGCCGGCGTCCGGCGGCGAGGCTCGGCGAGGTCGCGCTCATGCCGGCACCTCGGTCGTGGAAGAGAACTTCTCGAACAGGAAGGTCTTCGGTTCGACGCCGACGCCGGTCATCCACCGGCGCACGCCCTCGACCATCGGCGGCGGGCCGCAGACGTAGACGTCGACGTCGCCGCCGTTCAGATCATCGGCGGAGAGGTGATCGGTGACGTATCCGATCCGGTCGTGACCGCTCGCCTCGTCGACCACCACCGTGAACCAGTCGAAGTTCGGCATCGCCGCCGCGAGTTCGGCGAGCGCATCGAGTTCGACCAGATCGGCGAGGGTGTTGACGCCGTAGGCGAGACGGATCGGCTGGGTGGTCGGATGGTCCTTCAGCCATTGCAGCATCGACAGAAACGGCGCCAGTCCGGTGCCGCCGGCGAGCATCAGGATCGGTCGCACTGCCGGGCGCAGATGGAAGCGGCCGTAGGGGCCGGTGAACATCAGGAAGTCGCCGATCGCCGCCTTCTTTCGCATGAAGGTGCTCATCAGCCCGTCCGGCACGTCGCGGATCAGGAAGGCCAGTTCGTCGCGGTCGGGCGTCGAGCTGAACGAATAGGAGCGCGTCTCCTTGGTGCCGGGCACCTGGAGGTTGACGTATTGGCCGGGCAGGAAGGCGAGGGGGCGTTCCGCCTTCAGGGTGAAGCCGACGGTGGTCGGCGACGACCGGTCGATCGCGGCGAGATGGCCGCCGTGCGACCCCACCTCCGTCTTGCAGGCGGCGGCCGAGACCGGCACCGTCACGATGCAGTCCGAGGTCGGGCGCATCTGGCAGGTGAGCACGTATCCGGCCGCCGCCTCGTCTTCCGTCAGGGCGTCCTCGATGTAGTCGCCCATGGTGTAGGTGCCGCTCTCCGCATGGCACTTGCAGGTGCCGCAGGCGCCGTCGCGGCAGTCGAGCGGGATGTTGATCTTGGCGCGATAGGCGGCGTCGGCGACCACCTCGGTCGGCTCACAGGGCACGACGCGGGTGACGCCGTCCTCGAACTGCAGAACGATGTCGTAGGCCATGGGATCCTCGGCGACGGCATGGGCTCGGTGGCGGCGGCGGGCGCGGGGGCGCGCGCCGCGCCGGTCCGGGTCAGACGAAGTAGACGTCGAGCACGTGGTGCACGTAGTCGTTCTTCAGGACGACGTATTTCTCCTTGATCAGTGGCTTCTCACCGCTGGTGTCGAGGCGATAACGCGCAGTTCCGAAGTAGACGTCGACGATGTCGTAGCGGAAGCTGTGGGTCGTCCAGTTGAAGCAGACCTCGGCCGAGGTGTCGTCCTGCGACAGGATCTCGACGTTGCTGATCGCCCGGTTGTAGCGGGTGTCCGGCGTGGTGGCGCTGGAGCGATCGGTCTCGATGCGGAAGACCCGGTCCTCGAGCCCGCGCTTGTCGGGGTAGTAGATCAGCGAGACCTCGCGATGCGGATCGGTGGTCAGGCGGTCGTCGTCGTCCCACGACGGCATCCAGAAGGAAGCGTCGTCGGCGTAGCAGGCCAGCCAATCGTCCCAGCGCTTTTCGGCTTGGGCGCGCGCTTCGGCGTAGAGAAACGCCTCGATGGACTCGTGCGAGAGCATCATTCCGCCCCTCTGTTCTTCATTTCTCTGCGGACGGCCTGCTCCATCACCTCCAGCCAATATTTGTGCTGGACGGTGTATAGGCCCTCGTCCTCGGTCTTGACGCC
>JAAYVT010000492.1 GCA_012517025.1 Phyllobacteriaceae bacterium
CGGCTCTACGAGCACGACCGCTGCTTCATCTTCCAGAACCGCGACGGGCGGATCGTCTTCACCATCCCCTACGAGGACGACTTCACCCTGATCGGCACCACCGATCGCGACTACGACGGCGATCTCGACCGGGTGCGCGCGTCGAAGGAGGAGGTCTCCTATCTGTGCGCGGCGGTCGGAGCCTATTTCCGCCGTCCGGTCACCCCCGCCGACGTGGTGTGGAGCTATTCCGGGGTGCGCCCGCTCTACGACGACGGCGCCTCGGCGGCTCAGACCGCCACCCGCGACTACGTGCTCGAGCTCGATCGCGGCGGCGGGGCGCCGATGCTGTCGATCTTCGGCGGCAAGATCACCACCTATCGCCGCCTCGCCGAGGAGGCGATCGATCGCCTCGCCCCCTGCTTCGAGGACGGCCTCGCCGATCGCCTGCGCGAGACGGCGGGATGGACCGGACGCACCGCGTTGCCGGGCGGCGACTTCGCCCCGGGCGATTTCCCCGCCCTGGTCGCGGCGCTCGCCGCCGCCTGTCCGGGTCTCGGACGGCGCGAGGCGGCGCGGTTGGTGCGCTACCACGGAACCCGTGCCGAAGCGATCTTCGGTGGAGTACGCTCCTTCGCCGACCTCGGCCGGCATTTCGGTCACGGCCTGACCGAACGCGAATTGGCGCACATGTGCGACGAGGAATGGGCGTCGACGGCCGAGGACGTGCTGTGGCGCCGCAGCAAGCTCGGCCTGCATCTCGACGAGGCGGCGATCGCCGCCGTCGCCGACTATTTCGACGGTGAACGCCGCGCGGCGTGACCCGTCCGACGCTTCGAGGAAGAGGAGTAAGCGACTACCGAAAACAACGAGCGGTCGATCCGAACACCAAGGCGAAAAATCGCCGCGCGACGACCGAAGAGCTTCTGGGAGGAAGCGATGTATCTGGGCATCGACATGGGTACGTCGGGAGTGAAGGCGCTCCTGATCGACGAAGCGCAATCGCTCGTCGGCGAATCGTCTTCTCGCGCTCTCTCGGTCGATCGACCGAAGCGCGGCTGGTCCGAACAGGACCCCGATCTGTGGTGGGACGCGGTGTGCGAGGCCGTCGACGGCCTGCGCGATCGCCACCCCGCCGCGGTCGCCGCGGTCGAAGGCATCGGCCTCTCCGGGCAGATGTACGGGGCGACCGTCCTCGACCGGGCCGATCGGCCGTTGCGGCCGGCGATCCTGTGGAACGACACCCGCGCCGATCGCGAATGCCGCGAGCTCGAGGCGCGCGATCCGGCTGTCGCGGCGATCGCCCATCGGCGACCGACGCCGGGGGTCACCGCGCCGAAGGTCGCCTGGATCCGGCGCAACGAGCCGCAGGTCTTCGACGAAATCCGCACGGTGCTGCTGCCGAAGGACTACGTCCGGCTGAAGCTCACCGGCGAGAAGGCGTCCGATCTCGCCGACGCTTCGGGCACCTATTGGGTCGACGTCGCCCGTCGCGACTGGTCCGACCGGCTCCTCGCCGCCACCGATCTCCGCCGCGAGCACATGCCGCGTCTGGTCGAGGGCGTCGAGGCGAGCGGCCGGCTGCGCCCCGAACTCGCCGGCCGCTGGGGCATGGACCGCCGCCCGGTGGTGGCCGGTGGTGGTGGCGACAACGCCTGCGGCGCCTGCGGCAGCGGCATCATCCGCCCCGGCGTCGGCACCGTGTCGCTCGGCACCTCGGGCGTGCTCTTCGTCGCCACCGAGGCGCCGCGGCCGAGCCTCGGTCATTCGATCGAGAGCCTGTGCCACTCGGTGCCGGGGGTCTGGCATCAGATGGCGGTGATCCTGTCGGCGACGGCGTGCCTGACTTGGCTCTCTCGTCTGGTCAAACGTCCGGTCGCCGACCTCGTCGGCGAACTCGGCACCGAACGGCGGGCGCCGACCTCGCTGTTGTTCGTGCCCTATCTCGACGGCTGTTGGGCGCCGACCTTCGACGTCGACGTGCGCGGCGCCTTCGTCGGGCTGGACCACACCACCGACGACGCGGCGATGACGCAGGCGGTGCTGCAGGGCGTCGCCTTCGCCCTCACCGAGGCGGCGGCCGGTTTCCGCGCCAACGGCGCCGCCTTCGACCGCCTGCTCGGCATCGGCGGCGGTTCGCGCTCGAAAGTGTGGCTCGGGATGCTCGCCGATTGCCTCGGCACCGAGATCGCCGTTCCGGAGGCGAGCGAGCTCGGCGCCGCCTTCGGGGCCGCCCGGCTCGGTCTGATCTGCGCCACCGGCGCCGATCCGGCGGCCACCC
>JAAYVT010000039.1 GCA_012517025.1 Phyllobacteriaceae bacterium
CACCCCGACCGAGCGGTTGTTGTAGCCCCACGACGCCGTCGTCGGCGCGTAGGAGCCCGGCTGCATGCGGCGGTAGCCGTTCCAGGTCGGCACGAACAGCAGCGTCGCGGCGTTCATCGTGTCGATCAGCCCGCCGACGCAGTGCTTGAGCAGCCGCTCGCCGGTCACCGGATCGGCGAAGACGTTGTGGCCGAGCCCGTCGAGCAGGCTGACGTGGACGTGCAGCCCGTTTCCCGCCACGTCGATGAACGGCTTGGCCATGAACGAGGCCTTGAGCCCGTGCTTGCGCGCCACCTCGCACACCAACCGGCGCAGCATCACGCCGTCGTCGGCCGCCGCCATCGGATCGGCGCGGTGCTTGAGGTTGACCTCGAACTGCCCCGGCGCCGCCTCGCTCACCATCGTGTCGATCGGCAGGCCCTGCGCCTTGCCCATGTCCCAGATGTCGGAGAACACCGCCCGATGCTCGGCGAGATCCTCGAGTGCGTACATGTTCTGAGGAGAAGGCCCCGAACTCGCCCGATAGACCGGCGCCATCATGCCGTTCGCCATCGGCGGCGCCTTGGGATCGAGCAGATAGAACTCGAGCTCGATGGCGCAGCACGGCGTCAGCCCCTTGGCGAGGAACCGATCGACGATCTTCTGCAGGCAGACGCGCGGATCGCCGTCGAACGGCTCGCCGCGCTCGCCGTGCATGGTGAGCAACACCTGCGCCGTCGGCCGTTCCGCCCACGGCACGATCCTGAGCGACCCCGGCACGGCGCGGGAGAAGCCGTCGCTGTCGCCGGTCTCCACGTGCAGACCGGTCTCCATCACCTCGCGACCCCACACGTCGAGGCCGAACATCGAGACGGGGAAGTTGATGCCGTCGCCGAACGCCTTCTTCAGGCTCTCCACCGGCCCCCATTTGCCGCGCAGCACGCCGTTGGAATCGGTGATCAGATATTCCACCGCCTCGACGTCCGGATGCGCCGAGAGAAAGCGGTCGAGTTCGCTCGATCCGTCGAGATGCGCCGCCGTCGGCTCGCTCAAGATGTCCACTCCCCCGCTCGATGCTCGTCCGGCCTCCGCGCGAGGTCTCGGATCGAGGGATCGAGTTGCAAGACGACAAAATTGTGATCACATTGGATCGACCCTGTCAATCGCGGCGGCCGGGATCGCGCCGCCACCGAACCCACGAGGAAACGCCATGGCGAGACGCGCCAACGAACCGGCGGCCTGGACCGAACCGCCCGCCGACGACGACCCCGCCCCCGAAGACGGACCGCTGCACGACCGCGTCTACCGCGCCCTGCGCGACGCCTTGGTGACCGGCCGCATCGTGCCGGGACGAGCGGTCACCCTGCGCGGCCTCGCCCAGTCGCTCGGCGTCTCGCCGATGCCGGTGCGCGAGGCGATCCGGCGGGTCTCCGCCGAGGGCGGGCTGGTCGTCGGCGCCAACCGTCGGGTCTGGGTGCCGGACATGGACGCCGCCCGCTTCGACGAGCTGGTGCGCGCCCGCACCCTGCTGGAGCCGGAAGCCGCCGTCCGCGCCCTGCCCCACATCGACGCCGCCCGACTGGAGCGCCTGCGCGACATCGACGATTCGATCGACGTGGCGCTGGAGAACGGCGACGTCGAGAGCTACATGACCGGCAATCATCGCTTTCACTTCGAGATCTACGCCGCCGCGCCGTCGCGCGTGCTGTTGCCGTTGATCGAAAGCCTGTGGCTGCAGTTCGGCCCGTTCATGCGCTCGGTCTACGGCCGCCTCGGCACCGCCGTGCTGGTCGATCACCACGTCCACGCCCTCGACGCCATCGCCGCCCACGATCCCGACCGCTTGGCCGAGGCGATTCGCGCCGACATCATGGACGGCATGGACCTGATCGACGGCTCGATCCTCGGCCGCAGGATCACCGACGAGGCCCTCGCCGCGCCGTGATCGGCCCTTTCCGAGCAAGACCGGTTGACGGATCCGCCCGGCCCGCTCAGAATGTGATCACATTTTCTCGGAAAGGTGGCTCATGGCCAAGAAGAAGAAACCGACCGCCTCACTCGCCGACCTGCGCGGCGTGGCGGACGCCGCCGCCGCCGCCGAGTGGCTCGACGACCGAGGCCTCGAGGACATCGAGTGCATCGTACCCGACATCGCCGGCGTGGCGCGAGGCAAGATGATGCCGGTCGCCAAATTCGTCGACGCGCCGATCATGTCGATCCCCGGCTCGATCTTCACCCAGACCATCACCGGCGAATACCCCGACGACGAGGAGGAGTTCGCCGGCGACGACGCCGACAGCGACATCCGCCTGGTGCCGGACTATTCGACGCTGGCCGCCGTGCCCTGGGCCTCCGACCCGACCGCCCAGATCATCCACGACGCCTATCACCAGGACGGCCGCCCGGTCGAGATCGCGCCGCGCCAGTTGCTGCGCCGGATCATCGGCCTCTACGAGAAGAAGGGCTGGAAGCCGATCGTCGCCCCCGAGCTCGAGTTCTACCTCGTCGAGCGCAACCAGGACCCCGACTATCCGCTGAAGCCCCCGATCGGCCGTTCCGGCCGGCCGGAGAGCGGCCGCCAGTCCTATTCGATCGCCGCGGTCAACGAGTTCGACGACCTCTTCGACGACATCTACGACTTCTCCGAAGCGCAGGGCCTGGAGATCGACACGCTCATCCACGAGGAAGGCGTGGCGCAGATGGAGATCAACCTGCGCCACGGCGATCCGCTGGCGCTGGCCGATCAGGTGTTCCTGTTCAAGCGCACCATCCGCGAGGCGGCGGTGCGCCACGACATGTACGCCACCTTCATGGCCAAGCCGATCGCCGGCGAACCCGGCTCGGCGATGCACATCCACCAGTCGGTGGTCGACCTCGAGACCGGCGAGAACATCTTCTCCAACGAGGACGGCGGCCCGACCCGCGACTTCTTCCACTTCATCGGCGGGCAGCAGAAGTTCCTGCCCAACGTGATGTGCATGCTCGCCCCTTACGTGAACTCCTACCGCCGGCTGATGCGCAAGTCGGCCGCCCCGGTCAACGTCCATTGGGGCTACGACAACCGCACCGTGGGCTTACGCGTCCCCAATTCCTCGCCCGCCGCCCGCCGTGTCGAGAACCGGGTGCCGTCGTCCGACGCCAACGCCTATTTGGCGCTCGCCGCCTCGCTCGCCTGCGGCTATATCGGCATGACCCAGGGGCTGAACCCCGGCGATCCGGTCGAGGGCTCCGCCTACGATCTGGAGTTCGGTCTGCCGCGCGGCCTGCTCGAGGCGGTGGCGCTGTTCGAGGAATCCGACGAACTCAACGAGATCTTCGGCAAGTCCTTCACCTCCACCTATCGCGCGATCAAACAGGCCGAATTCGAGACCTTCATGCGGGTGATCAGCCCGTGGGAGCGCGAGTTCCTGCTCTTGAACGTGTGAGGCGTTGCGCGGCGTGAGGCTTTGCCTCACGCCTTGAAGCGACCCGAGACCGCTCCCGCCGTCATCCCCGGCGAGGGAGCACGAGCGACCGAGGGAAGGGGATCCATGCGGCGCGACCCTGCCCGCCGCATGGATCCCCTTCCCCTCCGCCCCCTCCGGGGGCTGCGGCCGGGGATGACGGCCGAGACCGAGATCCATCCCCGTCGGGTCACCGATCCGCCGGCTGGAAGAGTTGTGCCCTCTCTTCGGAGATTCTGCCCGAAATGACCGCTTCGAACGTCTATCCGACCGCCGACCTGCGCGCCCTCGACACCGCCCACTACATGCACCCCTTCACCGACTTCAAAGGTCTGGCGAAGGAAGGCTCCCGCATCATGGTCAAGGGCGAGGGCGTGTGGCTGACCGATTCCGACGGCAAGCGCTATCTCGACGGCATGGCGGGGCTGTGGTGCACCAACGTCGGCCACGGCCGCCGCGAGATCACGCGAGCCGTCGCCGAGCAGATGGACGAGCTCGCCTATTACAATTCCTTCTTCAAGACCTCCAACGCCCCGGCGATCCGTCTCGCCGAGAAGCTCGCCGAGATCACGCCCGATCACGTCAACCGCGTGTTCTTCTGCGGCTCGGGCTCGGAGGCCAACGACACCGTGTTCCGCATGGTGCGTTACTATTGGTCGCTGCTCGGCAAGCCGTCGAAGAAGGTCTTCATCTCGCGCAAGAACGGCTATCACGGCTCCACCGTCGCCGCCGCCTCGCTCGGCGGCATGACGCCGATGCACGGCCAGGGCGACCTGCCGATCCCCGGCATCACCCACATCGCCCAGCCCTACTGGTACGGCGAGGGCGGCGACATGAGCCCGGACGAGTTCGGGATCTGGGCGGCGCGCGAGCTCGAGCGCGAGATCGAACGCCTCGGCGAGGCGAACGTCGCCGCCTTCATCGCCGAGCCGATCCAAGGCGCCGGCGGTGTCATCATCCCGCCCGACACCTATTGGCCGGAGATCCGCCGGATCTGCGACGCCCACGAGATCTTGCTGGTGGTCGACGAGGTCATCTGCGGCTTCGGCCGCACCGGCTCGTGGTTCGGCGCCGACACCTACGGCGTGAAGGCCGACCTGCAGCCGATCGCCAAGGGCCTGACCTCCGGCTACCTGCCGATGGGCGGCGTGCTCGTCTCCGACAAGGTCGCCGCGGTGGTGATCGATCAGGGCGAGGAGTTCTTCCACGGCTACACCTATTCCGGCCATCCGACCTGCGCCGCCGCCGCGCTCGCCAATCTGGCGATCATCGAGAAGGAAGGCCTCGTCGCCCGCGTCCGCGACGACATCGGCCCCTATCTGAAGGAGCGCTGGTCGAAACTCGGCGACCATCCCCTCGTCGGCGAGGCCCGCATGAAGGGGCTGGTCGGGGCGTTGGAACTGACCCCGTCGAAGCCGGCGCGGCGCGAGAAATTCGCCGACGAGGGCAAGGTCGGCACCATCGCCCGCGACCTCTCCTTCAAGAACGGCCTGATCATGCGCGCGGTGCGCGACAGCCTGATCCTGTCGCCGCCGCTGACGCTGACCCACGAAGAGGCCGACGAACTCGTCCGCCTCGCGGCGAAGACGCTCGACGACACCCACGCCGCGCTGAAACGGGAAGGCCTGATCTGATCGTCCGGATCCGCCCCTCAGGCGCCGCCGCGCGCGAGACCGGCGATCAAGACGTCGACGAAGCGGTCGGCGGCGGGTCGCCAGTCCGGCCGCGGGCTCATGTAGGCGATGCCGGCGATCGAGCGGAGAAGATCGAGCGGCTCGACATCGGCGGCGATCACCCCCGCCGCCGCCGCCCGCGCGACGAGCCCGTCGATCGCCGTCGAAACCTCGGCGGCCGCATCGGTCTGCACCGAGGGCGAGGCGCAGAAGATCGCGTCGAGTGCCTCCGCCATCCGCATCTTCGTCGCCATGTGATCGACGAACAGCAACAGCCAACGCCTGAGCGCCTCGATCGGCTCGACCTCCCGCGACAGCCGGTCGGCGGCCTCCGCCAATTGGCGGCTGGTCTCGCGATAGACCGCCGCCACGAGATCGTCACGGGTCGGGAAATGGCGGTAGAGCGTGCCGATCCCGACGCCGGCGACGCGCGCGATCTCCTCGAGCGTCGCCGCCGATCCCTCGGCCGCGAACACCTCGCGCGCCACCTCGATCAAGCGGCGGCGATTGCGCGCCGCGTCGGCCCGGGGTTTCCGGGCGCTCTTGGAAGAAGGAACGTCGCTCACCGGTCGCCTTGAAAAACGGAGGATGCCTCCGTATATGAAAGCGGAGACGACCTATCGATTACGACGATGTCCTTCGGCGAGCAACCCGCGCGCCGTCGTCGCTCGAAGTGCGTCCGAGGCGAGGAGCCTTTCATGACCCGGATTTTCGATGCCACTTCGACCACCGACGACGTCCTCGACGGCGTCGATCTCACCGGCCGCCGCGTGTTGGTGACCGGCGTCTCCGCCGGCCTCGGCGTGGAGACCGCGCGCGCCCTGGCCGCCCACGGCGCCGACGTCGTCGGCGCCGCCCGCGACCTCGCCAAGGCCGAAGCCGCCACTGCCGAAGCCCGCCGCCAGGCGAAGGGAGCCTTCGATCTCGTCCGCCTCGATCTCGCCTCGCTCGCCGACGTCCGCCGCGCCGCCGACGCGCTCATCGCCGACGGCCGCCCCTTCGACGTGGTGATCGCCAACGCCGGCGTCATGATGCCGCCCTTCGGCCTGACCGAGGACGGCTTCGAGACCCAGATCGGCACCAACCATCTCGGCCACTTCGTCTTCGTCAATCGCATCGCGCCGCTGATCCGGTCGGGGGGACGCTTCGTCGCCCTCGCCTCCTCCGGCCATCGCTTCGCCGACGTCGACCTCGACGATCCGAACTTCGAGAAGACCCCCTACGACCCGATGATCGGCTACGGCCGCTCCAAGACCGCGAACGCCCTCTTCGCCGTCGAGTTCGATCACCGTCACCGCGATCGCGGCGTCCGCGCCGCCGCGGTCCATCCCGGCGGCATCCAGACCGAACTCGCCCGTCACCTCCCCGCCGACGCCTTCGACGGCGCGCTCGCCCAGATCAACGCCGAACTCGCCGCGAAGGGCGAACCGCCCTTCGCCTGGAAGACCGTGCCCCAGGGCGCGGCGACCTCGGTGTGGCCCGGTTTCGTCGCCGACGCCGATGCGGTCGGCGGTCACTATTGCGAGAACTGCCACGTTTCGACCGTCACCGAAGGTACGATCAATCCGGTCGCCGAGGGTGTGCGGCCCTACGCGGTCGACCCCGATCATGCGCGCGCGCTGTGGGCGGCGAGCGAGGCCTGGGTCGGCGAACGCTTCTGAACGCCCGGGGGCACCGGCGCTCGTCGCCGGTGCCCCCGTCCCCGCGACCCCTGCGAGATTTCGTCGTCCGGGTCGCTCCCACCTCGACGCCGCCCGCCGGACGGGCGACAAAGAGCCGAACGGCGGGACCTCCCGCCCGCCGACGATCGGAACCTCCCGGATGACCGAACTCGCTCCCCACGCCTCGTCCTGGTACGCCGCCACCGCCCATCCCGCCCCCGAGCGCCCGCCCCTCGACGGCGACGCGACCTGCGACGTCTGCGTGATCGGCGCCGGTTTCACCGGCCTGTCGACCGCGCTGCATCTGGCGAAGAAGGGCCGCAAGGTGATCGTGATCGAGGCCAACCGGGTCGGCTGGGGGGCGTCGGGGCGCAACGGCGGCCAGCTCCACTCCGGTCAGCGCCGCGATCAGGAGACGCTGGAGAGCTGGTTCGGCGAAACCCGCGCCCACGCCCTGTTCGCCCTCGCCGAAGAGGCCAAGCGCACCGTCAAGGATCTGATTCTCACCCACGCCATCGACTGCGATTGGCGCGACGGTCTGATCCACGCCGTCCACAAGAAGGCGTGGCTGCACGCCGCCTGCGCCGAGGCCGAACACCTGATCGCGCGCTACGGCTACGAGGGAGCGACCTTCCTCGACGCCGCCGGGATCGCCCGGGCGATCGGCACCGACGTCTATTTCGGCGGCTGGCGCGACGCCACCGCCGGTCATCTCCATCCGTTGAACTTCGCCCTCGGCCTCGCCGACGCGGCGGAAGAGGCGGGCGCGCGCATCTGCGAGGGCACCCGCGCCACCGCGATCTCCTCCGACGGCGGCGGCCACCGCACCGTCACCACCGCGACCGGCACGATCTCGGCGTCCGACGTGGTGATCGCCGCCAACGGCTACCTCGACGGTCTCGATCCGGAGATCGACGCCCGCGTCATGCCGATCCGCAACTTCGTGCTGGCGACCGAGCCGCTCGGCGCCCGCGCCTCCCGGCTGATCCCCTTCCGCGAGGCGGTCGCCGACAGTCGCTTCGTCGTCCATTATTGGCGGATCTCCGCCGACGGCCGCATGTTGTTCGGCGGCGGCGAGACCTACGGCACGCGCGACCCGAAGGACGTCGCCGGCTTCGTCCGCCGTCACATGCTGAAGATCTATCCCGACCTCGCCGACGTGAAGATCGATCACGCCTGGGGCGGCACCCTCGCCGTCACCATGAACCGCATGCCGTTCTTCCGCCGCCTGCGTCCCGGCGTCTACACCGCGAGCGGCTATTCCGGCCACGGCGTGGCGATCGCCACCTTCGCCGGCAAGCTGCTCGCCGAGGCGATCGAGGGCGACACCTCGCGCTTCGACGTGATGGCGTCGATCCCGGCGCGGGCCTTCCCCGGCGGGCGCCGGCTCAGACAGCCGACGCTGGTGCTCGCGATGACCTGGTTCGCCCTGCGCGATCGCCTCGGCTGAGCCGACGAGTGCCGCCCGTCAGCGCACGTAACGGATCGACGGGTCGTTGGGGTCGCGGTGCCAGTGGCACTTGACGCTGCGATGGAACGCCATGTCCTCGGTCGGCCAGGCGTGATAGTGGCAGTTCTCGCCGCGCGGCGCCCGGTCCACCGCTTCGCGCGACGGCGGCGGGTCGTAGGAGGGCAACGCCGGTCGACGCGGCCGCTCGTCGAAGAACGGCGGGATCAGGCTCCAGTGCCGACGCGGCACCACGATCACTTCCTCGTCGACGTTCGGATCCTCTTCCACCACCTGCGGCCGGACCACCCGTTGCCGCGGCGGCGGATCCACCACCACCCGCGACGGCGCCTCGACCGCGCGGGGCGCCACCTCGACGGCGCGACGCGCTTCCGACCGGCGGATCGCGGCGAGACGATCGGCGAAATCACCCGACGTGCCCGACGGCACCGTGACCTCGGAGCCGTCCACCGACGCGGTCGATCGACGCGCCGGAGCGGGCACCGGCA
>JAAYVT010000493.1 GCA_012517025.1 Phyllobacteriaceae bacterium
CGCGTCGATCCGGACGGCAACATCCACCAGTTCGTCACCTGCAAGGCCGCCCTCAACGAGGTGCACTACTGCAACCCGAAGGTCGACGAACTGCTCAACGCGGCGCGTGCCTCGGTCGACACCAAGGTGCGCAAGGAGAAGTACGACGCCGCGGCCGCCATCCTCGACGACGACCTTCCCTACATCTACCTCGGCCATCAGTCGTGGCTGTGGGCCTTCGACAAGAAGCTCACCGGCTTCGTGCCGTCGCCCGACGGCATGATCCGCCTGACGGGGCTCGCCAAGGCCCAGTGACGCGATCGGGGAGGGGAGGCGTCGCCTCCTCTCCCGCTCTCATCTCCTCCCGGTCCAGCCGGAGCGCCCGATGTACGTCTTCATTGCTCGTCGCCTGCTTCTGGCGATCCCGACGCTGCTGATCATCTCGCTCTTCGTCTTCTCGCTGCAGAAGCTGTTGCCGGGAGATCCCGTCCTGGTCATGGCCGGCGAGGAACGTGATCCGGCGCTGCTCGAGCTCCTGCGCGCAAAGTATCACCTGAACGATCCGATCCCGGTTCAATACGCCACCTGGATCTGCAACGCGGTGCGCGGCGATCTCGGCATTTCGCTTCGGACCAATCAGCCGGTGGTCGATCTGATCGCCGAGAAGCTGCCGGTGACGCTGCAGCTCGCACTGATGTCGATGACCTTCGCGCTGGTGATCGGCATCCCGCTCGGGATCCTCGCGGCGGTGAAGAAGAACACGATTCTCGACTATCTCACCAGCGTCCTCGCTCTGTCCGGGCTCTCGGTGCCGAACTTTTGGCTCGGCATCATGTTGATCCTGCTCGTCTCGGTGAAGCTCGGATGGTTGCCGGCGTCGGGCTATCAACCCTTCTTCGTCGACCCGCTGCTCTCCCTGAAGACGATGCTGATGCCGTCCTTCGTGCTCGGCAACGCGCTCGCCGCCTCGATGATGCGGCACACCCGCTCGGCGATGATCGGCGTGCTCAGTTCCGACTACGTCCGCACCGCCCGGGCGAAGGGGCTCTCCGAACGGGTGGTGATCCTGTCGCACGGGTTCCGCAACGCGGTGCTGCCGATCGTCACGCTGAGCGCGCTGCTGTTCGGCGAACTGCTCGCCGGCGCGGTGCTCACCGAACAGATCTTCACCATCCCCGGCTTCGGCAAACTCATCGTCGACGCGGTCTTCACCCGCGACTACGCCGTGGTCCAAGGCGTCGTGCTGTGCACGGCCTTCGGCTTCATCTCGATGAACCTCCTCGCCGACGTGCTCTACGTCGTCCTCAACCCGCGCATGAGGGCCTCGCTGTGACCACACTCGACGCATCAGAGGCGAAAGCGCCGACGCGCGGCTCGAGCCGCGCCTGGCGCAAGCTCGTCGCCAACAAGGCGGCTCTGGCCGGGCTCGGCATCGTGGCGACCTTCGCGCTCCTCGCGATCCTGGCGCCGCTGCTGCCGATCTCCGATCCGCTGCAGACGAGCTGGACGGCGATCCGCAAGCCGCCGTCCTGGGCCCATCCGATCGGCACCGACGAACTCGGTCGCGACATCCTCGCCCGGATGATCTGGGGGGCGCGGGCCTCGCTCTCCGCCGGCCTCTTCTCGGTGATGCTGGCGGTGTCGATCGGCGTGCCGCTCGGCATCGTCTCGGGCTATCTCGGCGGTTGGCTCGACCTGATCGTCAGCCGCATCACCGAAGCCTTTCTGGCGATGCCGTTTCTGATCACCGCGATCGCGCTCGCCGCCTTCCTCGGGCCGAGCCTCATCAACTCGATGATCGCGATCGCGATGTCGGCGCTGCCGATCTTCATCCGGCTGACCCGCGGCCAGGTGCTGGCGGTCAAGGCGGAGGAATACGTCGAGGGCGCCCGCGCCATCGGCCTCGGCCCGGTCGCGATCATGACGCGCTACGTCTTCCCCAACGTCCTGCCGCCGATCCTGGTGCAGGCGACGCTGACGGTGGCGACCGCGATCATCGCCGAGGCGAGCCTGTCGTTCCTCGGGCTCGGCCAACAGCCGCCGGCGGCGAGCTGGGGCTCGATGCTCAACGTCGCCAAGAACTTCCTCACCCAGGCGCCGTGGATGGCGGTTTGGCCGGGCGGCGCGATCTTCCTCGTCGTCGTCGGCTTCAACCTGCTCGGCGACGGGCTCAGAGACGCGCTCGACCCGCGCACCGCCTGATCCCCGCCACGTCCCGCCTTCCCCCCGCCACGCCAACCGCGAACGGAACACCTCATGATCGGGTTCACCACGCGTCCGGAAATCCTCGGCACGTTCGGCGTCGTCACCTCGACCCATTGGATCGCCTCGGCGGTCGGCATGGCGATCCTCGAAAAGGGCGGCAACGCCTTCGACGCCGCGGTCGCCACCGGCTTCGTGCTGCACGTCGTCGAGCCGCATCTGTGCGGTCCGGGTGGCGATCTGCCGGCGCTGATCCATTCGGCCCGCACCGGCCGCACCGAAGTGATCTGCGCCCAAGGTCCGGCGCCGGCGGGCGCGACCATCGAGCACTATCGGGCCGAGGGGCTCGACATCATCCCCGGCGACGGCCTCCTGGCGACGGTGATCCCCGGCGCCTTCGACGGCTGGATGCTGATGCTGCGCGACTACGGCACGATGACCGTGCGCGAGGTGCTGGAGCCGGCGATCCACTACGCGGCGAACGGCCATCCGGTGCTGGCGCGGGTCTCCGCGACCATCGCCGGGCTCGGTTCCTTCTTCGAGGAACATTGGCCGACCTCGCATGCGACGTGGTTGCCGGGCGGGTCGGCGCCGCGTCCGCGCGAACTCTTCCGCAATCCGGCCCTCGCCGAGACCTGGCGGCGGATCGTCGCCGAGGCCGACGCCGCCGGCGGCCGCGAGGCGGGGATCGAGCGGGCCCGCGACGCCTTCTATCGCGGCTTCGTCGCCGAGAAGATCGAGGCCTTCGTCTCGACCACCGAGGTGATGGACGCCAGCGGCCATCGCCACAAGGGCGTGCTGACCGCCGCCGACATGGCCGGCTGGTCGGCCACCGTCGAGACGCCGCAGACCTACGACTATCACGGCTGGACGGTGGCCAAGATCCGGCCGTGGGGGCAGGGGCCGGTGCTGCTGCAGAGCCTGTCGCTGCTCGCCGGGTTCGACGTCGCGGCGATGGATCCGGAAGGACCGGACTTCGTCCACACCGTGGTCGAGGCGATGAAGCTCGCCTATGCCGACCGCGAGGTCTACTACGGCGACCCCGACTTCACCGACGTGCCGATCGAGACCCTGCTGAGCGAGCCCTATGCGGCCGAGCGGCGTCGGTTGATCGGTGACACCGCCTCGCTCGAGCTGCGTCCCGGCCGGGTCGCCGGCTACGAGGCGCAGGTCGATCGCACGCTGGCGATGCTCGGCGCGACGTCGAAGACCGGCGCGGTCTACGAGCCGACCATGGCCCATCTCAGCGAGAAGCGCGGCGACACCGTGCACATCGACGTCATCGATCGCCACGGCAACATGGTGTCGGTGACGCCGTCGGGCGGCTGGCTGCAATCCTCGCCGACCATCCCCGGGCTCGGCTTCTGCCTCAACTCGCGAGCGCAGATGTTCTGGTTGGCGCCCGGCCTGCCGTCGTCGCTGGCGCCGGGCAAGCGGCCGCGCACCACCCTGACCCCGTCGATCGCCCTCCACGAGGGACGGCCGGCGCTCGCCTTCGGCACGCCCGGCGGCGATCAGCAGGACCAGTGGCAGCTGTCGTTCTTCCTGCGCCACGTCGATCACGGGATCGATCTCCAGGCGGCGATCGATCGGCCGCTGTTCCACACCGCGCATTTCCCCGGGTCGTTCCACCCGCGCACCAGCGATCCCGGCAGCCTGATGGTGGAGTCCTCCTTCCCGGCCGCCACCCTCGACGAGCTGCGGCGGCGCGGCCATCGCCTGACGGTGACCGACCCGTGGACGATCGGCCGGCTGACGGCGGCCGAACGCGACGCCGACGGTCTGCTGCGCGCCGCGGCGACCCCCAGACTGATGCAAGCCTACGCCATCGGGAGGTGATCCATGACCTGGTCCATCGTCGCTCGCGATCCCGCGAACGGTCATCTCGGCATCGCCGTGGCGAGCCGCTTCTTCTCGGTCGGAACTCTGGTTCCCAACATCCGGACCGGCGTCGGCGCGGTCGCGACCCAGGCCTTCGTCAATCCGCTCTACGGGATCGACGGCTTGACCCTCCTCGCCGAGGGGCACGCGCCGGAAGAGGTGCTGCGGATCCTGACCTCGCGTGACGCCGGCAACCGCCAACGGCAGGCCCACCTGATCGACGCGACCGGCCGAAACGCGGCCTACACCGGCGAGGCCTGCGTCGACTGGGCCGGCCACCTGGTGGCGGAGAACGTCTCGGTCGCCGGCAACATGCTCGTCGGTCCGCAGGTGATCGAGCGGACGCTCGAGGTGTTCCGGGCGACCGCCGGCAAACCGTTGGTCGAACGGTTCCTGGAGGCGATGCAGGCCGGCGAAGACGCCGGCGGCGACAAGCGCGGCCGGCAGTCGGCGGCGATCGTCGTCCATCGCGATCAGGACTATCCGTGGCTCGACATCCGCGCCGACGACCATCCCGATCCGCTCGCCGAGCTGCGCCGGCTCTGGGCGGTGGCGGGCGAACGCTATCTCCACGTCGCCGAGACCATGCCGACCCGCGCCGATCCCGGCGGCATGCTCGACCGCAGCGAAATCGATCGGCGGATCGCCGATCTCGAAGCGGCGCGCGAGGCCGAAGGCCGCGCTTCCGCCTCTTTCGCCACGCCCTGGAAGCCCTGAGCGACCGATGACGCGAGACACGCCGACGAAGGACGTCGCCATGACCGAGACGAAGTTCGAACCGATCCCCGATCCGCGCGCGGCCGCCCCCGTGCTCACCGTCGAGGACCTGAGCGTCTCCTTCGTCACCGACGGACGCCGGGCGACCGTGGTGCGGAACGTGTCCTTCGAGGTGCGTCCCGGCGAGACCCTGGCGATCGTCGGCGAGAGCGGCTCCGGCAAGAGCGTCACCTCGCTGGCGATCATGGGCCTGTTGCCGCCGCGCGTGAGCCGGGTCGAGGGCCGGATCGACCTGACCGGTCGCGAGCTGACCGCGCTCTCCAACAAGGAGATGAGCGCCATCCGCGGTCGCGACATGGCGATGATCTTTCAGGAACCGATGACCAGCCTCAATCCGGTCTTCACGATCGGTCGGCAGATCTCGGAATCGCTCGTCCGCCATCTCGGCCTCGGCCGTGCCGCCGCCCGCGCCGAGACGGTGCGGCTGCTCGAGAAGGTGCGGATTCCGAACGCCGCGGCGCGGTTCGACGAATATCCGCACCAGTTCTCCGGCGGCATGCGCCAACGCGTGATGATCGCGATGGCGCTCGCCTCCAAGCCGAAGCTCCTGATCGCCGACGACCCGACGACCGCGCTCGACGTGACCATCCAAGGCCAGATCCTCGACCTGATCAAACAGCTGCAGGCCGAGGAAAACATGGCGGTTTTGTTCATTACGCACGACATGGGCGTGGTGGCGGAGGTCGCCGATCGGACCATGGTGATGTACCGCGGCGACATGGTGGAGACCGGGACGACGCGCGACGTCTTCCACGACGGTCGTCATCCCTATACGCGCGCGCTGCTCTCGGCGGTGCCGCGGCTCGGCGACATGGGCGACACGGACGGCCCGGAGCGCTTCGCCATCGTCGACACGGTGTCGGGCGAGCGCATGCCCGCCGCGCCGATCGCCGACACGGTCGACCGCGCCGCGCCGCCGATCCTCAGCGTGCACGATCTGGTCACCAGATTCGACGTGCGCGGCGGCGTCTTCGGGCGGCGGACCGGGATGATCCATGCGGTGGAGGGCGTCTCCTTCGATCTCCATCAGGGCGAGACGCTGTCGCTCGTCGGCGAATCGGGCTGCGGCAAGTCGACCACCGGGCGCTCGATCATGCGCCTCGTCGAGCCGGTCTCCGGTCGGGTCGAACTCGACGGCTTCGACGTACTGGATCTCGACGGCGCCGATCTCCGGCGCATGCGGCGCAGCATCCAGATGATCTTTCAGGATCCCTTCGCCAGCCTCAATCCGCGCATGACGGTCGGGGCCTCGGTCGCCGAGCCCTACACCACCCATCGATTGGGCACGCGCGCCCAGGCGCGCGACAAGGTCGCCGATCTGCTGGAGCGGGTCGGCCTCGCCGCCGACATGATGAGCCGCTACCCGCACGAATTCTCGGGTGGCCAACGCCAGCGGGTTGCGCTGGCCAGGGCATTGATCGGGAATCCTTCCGTACTGATCCTGGATGACACCACTTCCAGCGTGGATATTGAAACGGAGCATGAAAAC
>JAAYVT010000494.1 GCA_012517025.1 Phyllobacteriaceae bacterium
CGCCGCCCGGGTCTTCATGGAATTCCACGCAACCATCTTCATTTCGGCGGATCGTCTTTACCGAATCGAACCTGTTTTTCGGCATCCTGATATTCGGAATCGTTCGTCTCACGCGAGGAGCCGAAGGTGGCGAGATTTCGGGAGGCTGCGGAATGCTCGACGCCATCGAGGTGATCAAACAGGTCGGCTACTCCCTCGACATCGGCTATTGGCTGATCGATCTGCAACATCGCATCGTCTACTGGCCGAAGGGGCTCGGCCGCGCCAAGGGCGAGGACGGCGATCGCGGCTATCAGGCCTCGCCGCTCGACAAGATGATCGAGCGCATCGATCCGGAGGATCAGGGCCGGTTTCGCGCCTTTCTGGTCGGCATCCTCGAGCACGACGCCGACGAGCCGATCGAGGTCACCCAACAAACCTCGTGGGGCCGCCGCATCCGCCTGCGCATGGCCGGCCGCCGGGTCGGCCACGGCCAAGACTCCAAGATCATCGGTCTGGTCGAGGTGATCGACCGGTGGGTCGAACACGAGCGTCTCGCCCGCAACCTCGGCTTCATCGTCGAGGCGCTGTTCATCTCCTCCGACGCCGGCATCGTCATCTTCGACGGTCAGCTCAAGGTGCGCCGCCTCAACCGCAACGCCCTCGACCTCTTCGGCGTCACCGAAGCGGAGGAGGAGAGCGGCGACTGGGCCGCGATCATCGAGAAGCGCCTGCCGCGCGCCACTCGCGAACTGCTGCTCGAGGCGATCGAGAATTCCTCGGCCGTCTCCGGCACCTTCGCGCTCGGGGGGCTCGGCAGCCCGCGCCTGGCCTGGCGCGCCAACCCCTGGGGCGCCGGCGCCGGCGACATGTCCGGTCTGGTCATGACCTTCAGCGCCAAGCGCCAGATCCGGCTCGCCGATCTCGCCGAACGCGAGGTCATGCGGGGCATGGACGACGCCATTGAGCCGCCCGTCCAGGAAGCGCCGACGCTGCCGCCGATCCACGTCTCGCCCGCCAGCGAGGACGAGTCGCAGGCCCGCCACAAGGCGCTGGAATGGGTGAAGCACCCGATCCTGCTGGTCTCGATCGCCACCGGCGAGATCGCCTTCGCCAACCGGTCGGGGCGCGAGCATTTCCACCTGCCGGCCGAGAAGCGGTGCTTCGTCGAAAACGTCTACGATCTCTCCGGCTTCACCTGCGACGTCGATTCGCTGGCGATCGCCGCCGCCGGTGGGCACGTCCTGCGCCTCCGGCTCGGCGCCCGCGTCGGCCGCATGCTCGACTACGACGCCGACCTCCTGTTCATCGAGTATCACGACGTCGTCCCGCATCCCCATCCGCAGGCGGCGGCCCGCACCGAGGCGCCGAAACAGGCGCCGCGCGGAGGACCGATGCGCGCCGCCCCGGTTGTCGCCCGCCCCGGCGCGCGCTAAGACCGAGGCATGACCGATCGTCTCCTCGTCGCGCTCGCGCAGCTGAACCCGATCGTCGGCGACGTCGCCGGCAACCTCGCCCGGGCGCGCGACGCCCGGACGCGCGCGGCCGCCGACGGCGCCGATCTGATCCTGTTCTCAGAGCTCTTTCTGGCGGGCTATCCGCCGGAGGATCTGGTGCTGAAGCCGTCGTTCCAGGCGGCCTGCATGAGCGCCACCGAGGATTTGGCGCGAGACACCGCCGACGGTGGTCCGGCGGTACTGATCGGTACTCCGTGGAAGACCGAGAACGGCCTCTACAATGCCGTCGCCCTGCTCGACGAGGGCCGCATCGCGGCGCTGCGCTTCAAGTACGACCTGCCCAACTACGGCCCGTTCGACGAGAAGCGGGTGTTCACCCGCGGCGATCTCGCCGGCCCGATCCCGTTTCGCGGCATCCGCCTCGGCGTGCCGATCTGCGAGGACGTCTGGGGGCCCGACCCGGTCGAATGCATCGCCGAAACCGGCGGCGACCTGATCTTGGTGCCGAACGGCTCGCCCTATCGCCGCAAGGTGATGGACGAGCGCTTCAACGTCGCGGTGGCGCGGGTGAAGGAGAGCGGCCTGTCCTTCGCCTACCTCAATCAGGTCGGCGGCCAGGACGAGCTGGTGTTCGACGGCGCCTCCTTCGTGCTCGACGCCGAGGGGCGGCTGGTGCGCCAGATGCCGGCCTTCCGCGAGGAGATCGCGTTCGTCGAATACCGCCGGGAGAACGGGCGCTGGGCGCCGGTGCCGGGCGAACTCGCCGTCGTCGAGGAGGACGTCGCCTCCGACTACACCGCCTGCGTCCTCGGCTTGCGCGACTACGTCGACAAGAACCGCTTCCCCGGCGTCGTGCTCGGCCTCTCCGGCGGCATCGATTCGGCGTTGGTCGCGGCGATGGCGGTCGACGCGCTCGGCCCCGACCGGGTGCATGCGGTGATGCTGCCCTATCGCTGGACCTCTTCCGACAGCCTCGAGGATGCGGCGGCTTGCGCCAAGGCGCTCGGCATCCGCTACGACACCGTGCCGATCGCCGACCCGGTCGAGGGATTCCTCGGCGTGCTCGCTCCGCTGTTCGCCGGCCGCGCCCCCGACATCACGGAAGAGAACCTGCAGTCGCGCACCCGCGGCACCATCCTGATGGCGATCTCCAACAAGTTCGGCCCGATGGTGGTGACGACCGGCAACAAGTCGGAGATGTCGGTCGGCTACGCCACCCTCTACGGCGACATGAACGGCGGCTTCAACCCGATCAAGGATCTCTACAAGACCGAGGTCTGGGCGCACGCCCGCTGGCGCAACGCGAACGTGCCGGTCGGCGGCCTCGGCCCGGCGGGCGAGGTGATCCCGGAGCGGATCATCACCAAGCCGCCGACCGCCGAGCTGCGCGAGAACCAGACCGACCAGGACAGCCTGCCGCCTTACGAGATCTTGGACGGCATCCTCGAATGCCTGGTCGAGAAGGAGATGGCGCTCGCCGACGTGCTCGCCCTCGGCTTCGACGAGGCGACGGTGAAGCGGGTCGAGCGGCTGCTCTACATCGCCGAATACAAGCGTCGGCAGGCGGCGC
>JAAYVT010000495.1 GCA_012517025.1 Phyllobacteriaceae bacterium
GCCGACTTCGCCGACCCGCTGGAGCTCAATCCGAATTCCCGCCTCGGCGTGCCCGGCCTGGTCGAGGCGGTGCGCGCCGGCCGCGTCGTCGTCGCCAACACCCTCGGCTCCGGTCTGGTCGAGGCGCCCGGCCTGACCGGCTTCCTGCCCAATCTCTGCCGCCGCCTGATCGGCGAGGACCTGCGTCTCCCCAACGTCGCGACCTGGTGGTGCGGCGAGGCCTCCGTCCGCGAGACGGTGCTGCGCGATCTCGACCGGCTGACGCTGGCACCCGCCTTCGGCCGCACCCTGCCCGGCATCCTCGACAGCGCCGGCGTGCTCGGCAGCCGCCTCACCCGGGCCGAACGGGAACGCTTCGCCATCAAGCTGGCGCGTCGCGGCATCGACTTCGTCGGCCGCGAGCCGCTGCGGCTGTCCACCGCGCCGGTGTGGGAACGCGGCCGGCTGCAGCCGCGCAACTTCGCCATCCGCGTCTTCGTCGCCCGCACCCCGGACGGCTGGCGGGTGATGCCGGGCGGTCTCGCCCGTTTCGCCGAACGCGAGGACGTGCGGCTGCTGTCGATGCAGCGCGGCGGCCGCTCCGGCGACGTCTGGGTGCAGGGCTCCGACGAGGCGCCGCGCGCCGAGAGCCGGCTCATGCCCGAGCCCGACAAGGCCGAGATCCGCCGCGACAACGGCATCCTGCCGTCGCGCGCCGCCGACAACCTGTTCTGGTTCGGCCGCTATCTCGAGCGCGCCGAGACCACGCTGCGCCTGCTGCGCTGCCTCGAGGGCCACGGCGACGACGGCGTCGTCGAGATCTCCCGTGAGCTCGCCCGCCGCATCGGCGTGCTGTTGATCCAGGGCGGCGCGATCGAGACGGCGGTCCCCGACGCCACCCTGCTCGCCGAGACCGCCGCCTGGGGCAAGACCCCGGGCAGCGCCACCCGTCTCGTCGCCGAGGCCCACCGCACCGGCTCGGTGGTCCGCGACCGCCTCTCCCCCGACGCGTGGCGGGCGCTGACCGATCTGCGCGATCGTCTGGCCCGCGGCGGCGAGCCGAACACCCGCCCGCTCGACGTCTTCGACGAGATCGAGGCGGCGCTCCGGACCATCGCCGCCATCGTCGGCCTCGCCCAGGAGACGATGAATCGCCGCGAGGGTTGGCACTTCTTCGACCTCGGCCGCCGCATCGAGCGCGCGATCGGCTTGACCCGCTCGGCCCGCGGCTTCACCGAGGGCGGCAACGACGTCGACGCCCTCGACATGCTGCTCGACCTCGCCGACGGCCGCGTCACCTACCGCACCCGCTATCTGTCCGGTTCGGCGCGCCGGCCGGTGCTCGATCTGGTGCTGCTCGACGAGGCCAATCCGCGTGCCGTCGCCTTCCAGGTGGCGCGCATCCTCGGGCACCTCGCCGACCTCGCCGACCGCCGCGAGGGCGACCGGATGGAGCCGGCCGAGCGCATCGCCCTTCGCCTCGCCACCCGGCTCGAGACCGAGGACGCCGCCGAATTCGACGGCGAACGCCTGCGCGCCGTCGAGCACGACCTGATGGCGATCTCCGACGCGGTCGGCGCTCGCTATTTCACCTCCGGTTCGCCGCTGCCGGCCGACGCGACGAGGCCCTGACATGCGCTTCGAGGTCACCCACGTCACCGTCTACGACTGGGGCGCCCCGGTGCCGGTCGCCGACTGCCGGCTGCGCCTGACCCCGATCGATCGCCCGCGCCAGCGCGTCCACGCCACGGCGCTGACCTTCGATCCGGTCCCCGACCACGAGGCCCCCGAGCACGACTGGTACGGCAACGCCGTCACCCGCATCGCCTTTCGCGCCCCCCACTCGCAGCTGACCATCCGCGCCTCCGCGACCGTCACCGTCGAGCCGCTCGCCGCGCTCGACCCCGACCGGTCGCCGCCGTGGGAGGAGATCGCCCGCCGCGCCGCGCAGTCCACCGGCCTCGCCGCCGCCGACCCGATCCAC
>JAAYVT010000496.1 GCA_012517025.1 Phyllobacteriaceae bacterium
CGACGGCGGCGAGGAGGCGCAGCCGCTCGCTCATGAAGCGGCGCAACCGCTCGCGCATGGTGTCGAAGGCGCGCGCGGCGACGACGATCTCGGCCGGTCCGCGATCGGAGAGCGGCGGCGCGTCCTCGCCGCGTCCGAGCCGCTCGGCGGCGTCGGCGAGATCACGCAACGAACGGGTCTGACGGCGCACGGCGACCACCACCACCGCGCCGACGGCGAGCGAGGACAGCAGGAAGGACGCTGCGGCGAGCCAGCTCGGGATGTTCGGCGTGTCGATCACCGAGGTGTAGACGAGGGTACGGCCGTCGCGCAGCGGGATCCGCATCTCCGCCGCATAATCGGCGCCGTGCGGCCGAGGCGACGGGCCGGTGCCGCCGAAGCGTTCGCCGCCCGGCGGTGGACGGCCGCCGCAGGGATCGCCGTCGCCGCGGCGCAGCACGATCGACGGCGTCTCGGCGTAATCGCCGTGCAACATGCGCTCCAGCTGCGTCGCCAGTTCCGCCTCGGCGCGACCGACGTCGCTGGGGTTCGGCGCGGGGCCGCTCGGTTCGACCCGGGCGCAGGTCACGCGCGAACCGAAGGCGGCCGCGAGGGTGTCGGCCTGATCGGCGGGGTAACGGGTGAGCAGGCGCGCCAGGGTGACCGCCTGATTGAGGGCCTGACCGTGCGCCATGGTCTCGACGACGATGCGTTGCTCGTCGTGCAGCACCAGCACCACCACGCCCTGCGCGATCGCCAGGGCGCCGACCAACAGGACGACGAGGCGGCCGGCCAATCCCTTCGGCCAAAGCCGCATCATCGCGTCTCCTCGACCTTGCCGGCGAAGACGTAGCCGTCGCCCCACACCGTCTTGATCAGCGCCGGTTGTTGCGGGTCGCGCTCGATGCGGCGGCGCAGGCGGCTGACCAGATTGTCGATGCTGCGATCGAACACCTGGGCGTTGCGACCGGCGGTGATGTCGAGCAGCTGGTCGCGGGTCAACACCAGGCCCGGGCGGGTGACGAAGGCTTCGAGCAGGCGGAACTCGGCGGTGCCGAGGGCGACCTCGGCGCCGGTCTCGTCGAGGAGGGCGTGGGCGGCGGGATCGAGGGTCCAGCGATCGAAACGATGGAGGACGCGCTCGGGACCGGCTTCGACGCGCGGCGCGGCGGCGGCGCGGCGGAGGATGGCGCGGACGCGAGCGAGCAGTTCGCGCGGATTGAACGGCTTGGTGACGTAGTCGTCGGCGCCGAGCTCGAGGCCGACGATGCGATCGGTCTCCTCGGAGACGGCGGTGAGCAGAACGATCGGCACGTCGCTCGACCGGCGCAGCTGGCGGCACAGGGTCAACCCGTCCTCGCCCGGCATCATGATGTCGAGGACGACGAGGTCGATGGCGGCGGCGCGCATCACCTGCCGCATGGCGTTGCCGCCGTCGGCGACGGAGACGCGCAGGCCGTTCTTTTCGAAATATTTGGCGAGCAGTTCGCGGATCTCGCGGTGGTCGTCGACCACCAGGACGTGGGGGGTGCGTTCCATGGGCGCCTCGCGCGGGGAGCGGCGTCGTCGCGGGCGAAGATAGCCGATCCGCCGATCCGCACCGGAGAAATTTGTAACGAGATGTCGCACGACGTCGACGGCGCGACATCCGGCGACGAAATCGCCCGTCGGCGGGACATTCCGGAGACGGTGAAGGGGCATGCAGGATCCGACCTCCGCCAGACGACGGAGACGACAGACGGAGTTTCCCCATGTCCCTCGCCACGGTCCGACCGACCCTGATCGCCCTGCATCGCTGGGCCGGACTGATCCTCGCGCCGGTCTTCCTGATCGTGATCCTGTCCGGCGCGGTCCTCTCGTTCCGACCGATCGTCGGATCCTTCGCGCCGCCGCCGGCCGCCACGACGGTCGATGCCGGCGCGCTCGCTCCCCTGGTCGCGCGGCTTTCCGCCACCGCGCCGATCACCCGCCTGTCGGTCGCCGACGGCGGACGGGCGATCGACGTCGGTTCCGCCGATCCGACGGTCGCCGGTCGGTGGGACGTCGCCGGCGGCACCCGCGCGGCGGCGGCGCCGGCGGCGCCGATCGACGTGTTCGGGATCGCCGAACAGATCCACAAGCAGTTGCTGGTCGGCCTCGGGCTGGTGGTGGAGATCGCCGCCTGGGTGATGCTCGGCCTCGTCCTCGTCGGACCGTTCCTCGCCTGGCTGCGTTTCCGCAACACGCTGATGGGCTGGCACACCGCGATCGGCTGGGTGCTGTTCCCGCTGGTGGTGCTGGCGCCGCTCTCCGGCGTCCTGATGACGCTGCACGTCGGCGAGGGCGGCACGCCGTTGCCGCGCGCTTCCCGCACCGTCTCGGTCGCCGAGGCGCTGACCATCGCCGCGCCGAAGGTCGATCTCTCCGGCTTCCTCGAGGCCCGTCCGTTCCGCGGCGGCACCGTGATGATGAGGACCGGCGGCGCGGCTCCGGCGACCTGGGTGGTCACCGACGCCGACGCGGTGAGGCTGACCGGCGGCCCGTCGCTGGTCAAGCAGATCCACGAAGGCACTTGGGGCGGCGCCGGCGCGGGCGCTCTCAACTTGGCCGCCTCGCTCGCCCTGCTGGCGCTGGCGGTGAGCGGACCGTGGTCGTGGCTCGCCCGGCGGCGGCGCGATCGGGCGACGGCGATCGCCGTCGACACCGACGTGCTGGTCGTCCACGCCAGCCAGACCGGCACCGCGACCCGTTTCGCCGAGGCGACCGGGCGGGCGTTGGCGGCGAGCGGCGAGAAGGTGGCGGTCACGCCGCTCGGCACGCTGCGGCCGGAAGACCTGCAGCGGCGTCGGATCGTGCTGATCCTGGTCTCCTCGACCGGCGACGGCGAACTGCCCGACACGGCGCGCGCCTTCGTCGAGACGCTGGCGCCGGAGGCGCTCGCCGGCGTGCGCTGCGCGGTGTTCGCCCTCGGCGATCGCAGCTACGCCCATTTCTGCGGCGGCGCCGAGCGGTTGCGCACCGCCCTGCGCGTGGCGGGTGCGGAAGAGGCGATGCCGCCGGTCTACGCCGACGGCGATCCGACCTCGGCGTGGCAGAGCTGGCTCGGCGACTTCGACGTCCGCCTCGGCCTGAAGGTCGCGATCGCCGGCGCGCCGGCCGCCGAGCCGCGCGTCCGCCTCACCCTGGTCGAGCGCCGTCGCCTCGACGACCCGACCAAGGGCGAGACCCGCGAGACCTGGGGCCTGACGCTCGACAGCGACCGGCCGCTGACCTTCCGGCCCGGCGATCTGCTGCGCATCGCGCCGGAAGCGGGAGCGCGCGAGCGCAGCTATTCGATCGGCACCTCGAGCCGGGTCGATCCGCGCCGGATCGTGCTCACCGTCGCCCTCGACGGCGGCCTCGACGCCACCGGTCAGGCGTGGTTCGGCGCCGCCTCCGGGTGGCTGTGCCGGCGGCTCGCCGTCGGCGACGCGCTGGAGGCGCGGCTCTCCGCCCATCCGTCGTTCAACCCGCCGGAGGATCCGGCCCGGGCGATCGTGATGGTCGGCGCCGGCTCGGGCGTGGCGCCGTTCTGGGGCGTCGCCGCGGAACGTCGTGCCGCCGGCCGGGCCGGTCCGGCCTGGCTGATCTTCGGCAACCGCGTCGAGGCGGCGGACTTCCTGTGGAAGGCGCATTTCGAGGCGGCGCTGGCCGACGGCGGCCTGACCCGGCTCGACACCGCCTTCTCGCCGGAGGCCGGGGTCGGCGTCCGGGTGCAGGATCGGCTGCGCGAGCAGGGCGCGGAGGTCCGTCGCTGGCTCGTCGAGAAGGACGCGATCTTCTACGTCTGCGGCCGCCGCGCCCTGGTCGACGGCGTGCTCGAGGCGCTCGCCGACGTCTTCGTGGCGCACGGCGGGCTGACGCCGGCGGCCGCGGCCACCGAGATCGCCCGGCGCGTCGCCGCCGGTTCGGTCCGCGTCGACGCCTTCGGGTGAGGGTTCGGGCCGGCCGCCCCCGCAGGGCGTCCGGCTCGACGCGACGCGTCGCCCCTCCCGACGATGGCGTGATCGGGACGCGCGACGTGGGCGGGGAGGCGGGGACGGCGAGAGCCGTTCCCGCCTCTTCCGTCTCTCGATCCTCCCGGTCCGGTCGCGCCGGGCGTTGACGGACGGACGGAACGGGATCACCGAAGGGACCGAAGACGAGAAACGCGGCGCGCATGCGCCGCCGAACGACGCAGGGAGAGACACGCATGACCACGACCGGCCCCGAGATCCCGATGCTCACCCTCACCGGAGGGGTGCGAATGCCGGCGATCGGTCTCGGCACCTGGCCGATGGACGACGCGGAAGCGGCGACGGCGGTGGCGACGGCGCTGCGGCTCGGCTACCGCCTGATCGACACCGCCGAGAACTACGAGAACGAGCGCGGCGTCGGCGCGGGCATCCGCGCCTCCGGCGTGCCCCGCGACGAGGTCTTCGTGACCTCCAAGTTCAACGCCCGTTGGCACGGCGTCGCCGGCGTCCGCACCGCCTGCGAGGCCAGCCTCGCCCGGCTCGGCCTCGACCGGCTCGATCTCCTGCTGGTGCATTGGCCGAACCCTGGCCAGGACCGCTACGTCGAAGCGATGGAAGGGTTGATGCGGGTGCGCGAGGCCGGGCTGGTGCGGGCGATCGGCGTCTCCAACTTCAAGCCGGCGCATCTCGCCCGGCTGTTCGCCGCCGGGCTGACGCCGCAGGTGTCGCAGATCCAGCTCGATCCTTACCATCACCGCGACGACCTCGACGCGATCCACCGCGCCCACGGCATCGTCACCGAGAGTTGGGGACCGATCGGGCGGGGCGGCACCCTGCTCGCCGACCCGGCAGTGACCACCGCCGCAACCGAGCTCGGACGGACACCGGCGCAGGTGGTGTTGCGCTGGCACGTCGAGCACGGCTGGATCCCGCTGCCGAAATCCTCCGACCCGATGCGGCAGAAGCAGAATCTCGAGGTCTTCGACTTCGCGCTGACGCCGGCGCAGCGCGCCCGGCTCGACGGCCTCGACCGGCCCGACCCGGAGATGCTCGACGCCGACGTCTTCGGCCATTGAGCAGGTCCCCGCCGCGGGCCGCGATCGCTCAACCGCGATCGGGCGGCGGCGGAACGGCGGCGAACGCGACCGGCTCGGCCGGGCGTTCGGCGCGATCGATCCCGGGCGGCGCGGGCGCGCCGTCCTCGGCCGCCGGCGGATCGACGCGACGGCCGAGCTCGCCGGCGAGCGCGAGTTCGCGCAGCCGTCGGGCGACCCACGCCTTCACCTGACGATCTCCTGCCGCGTCATCGATCCACACCCCCCGTTGTCGTCGTATCTTAGATATATCTAAATACGAACGAATGCAAACGAAGACGCCGGCCACCGTGAACGGTGACCGGCGCAGCGGCGCGATTGCGGAGCGGTGGGACGGTCAGTCGTCCGGCATTTCCATGACGGCGCCGGAATAGGGCTCGACCCACACCATGTGATCGACGATCGGCAGACCGGGGGCCTCGCGTTCGACGACGATGTGGATCGCCTCGCGCTGGCGCAGGTCGGTCAAGGTGCCGGAGAGGATCACCCTGCCGTCGCGGACCTCGGCTTCCATGGTGCGATGGGGCACCCAGCTCTCCGCCTTCAAGGCGGCGCGGATGCGGTCCTCGATCTCGGTCTCGCTCGCCGGAGCGCCGGCGCGGGCGCGCTCGCCGGCCGCCTCGAGGAAGGCGCGGACGACGTCGGCGCGCGACACGATGCCGATCGGCCGGCCGTGCTCGACCACGATCAGCCGCTTGACGGAGCGCTCGATCATGGTCTCGACCACGGTGCGCAGATCGTCGCCGGCACGGCAGGTGAGCGGATGACGGGTCATCACCTCCTCGACGACGACGCCGTGCGACTGGACGTAGTCGGTGGCGCGGCGGCCGGAGCCGAACAGGAACTCGAACCAGCCGCCGCCGGTCTTGCGGTCGGTGCCGAGCTCGGTGCGGCGCAACAGGTCGCCCTCGGTGAACACCCCGACCAGATGCCCCTGGCCATCGACCACCGGCATGCCGCTGATTCGCTTCTCCAGCATCAGCCGCGCCGCGTCGACCACTTGTGTCTCCTTCGACACCGCGACGATGCCCGTCGTCATGATGCTCTCGACCTTCATCGCCGGATGCTCCCCTGCTTCGCGTTCCACCAGTTTCACCGCCGTTCGTTTCCCGACGACGTCCGACCCGCGTCGATGCTGCCCGCACCGGTTCGGCGAACCGAGCAGTACCACCGTCCGGTCGCGCCGCCTCCCCTTCCGGGCTCATGCCTGCCCCGCCGCCGTGCCGGTGGACCGGCGGCGGCGGCCGTGTGCAATCGCTTCGGCGATCACGTCGCGGCGGCTTCGCGGATCCAGGCGCGGAAGGCGAGGAGCGGCGGGTGATCGCGCCGATCGATCGGCCAGGCGAGATGATAGCCGTCGCGGCTCTCGGCCGGAAAGGGCACCGCCTCGACCAGATCGCCGCGGTCGAATTCGTTCTGAAACAGGAACTTCGGCAACAGCGCCACGCCCATGCCGGAGATCGCCGCCTGGGTCTCGGTGGCGAACGGGTCGAACAGCATGCCGCGCACCGCGTCCGGGGCGACGGCATGGCGGGAAAACCAGCTCTCCCAAGCGTCGGGGCGCGAACTGAGATGGAGCAACGGCGCGGCGAGCAGATCCCTCGGCTCGCGAAAGCCGAACTTCGCCTTCATCGCCGGGCTACAGGCCGGCACCACCACCTCGCCCATCAGGAACTCGAGCTCGCCGCCCGGCCAGATCGGCTTGCCGAAATGGATCGCCGCGTCGACCGGATCGAGCGCGAAGTCGAACCGCGAGAGGCGGGTGGTCAGATTGACGGTGATGCCGGGGTGGCGCTCGACGAAGGCGGGCAGGCGCGGCGCCAGCCAACGGGTGCCGAAGGTCGGCAGAATGGCGAGATCGAGGCTGCCGCCGTCCGGATTGGCGCGGAAGCGCAGGGTCGCCGAGCCGATCAGCTCCAGCGCGTTGCGGATCTCGCGGGCGTAGGTGCGCCCCGCCACCGACAGCGTCACCGTCTGTTTCTCACGCACGAACAGGGTCGAGCCGAGAAGCTCCTCGAGCGCCCGGATCTGTCGGCTGACGGCACTCTGAGTGAGGTTCAACTCGGCGGCGGCGGCGGTGAAGCTCTCCAGGCGCGCCGCCGCCTCGAAGGCCTGCAACAGGGCGGTCGACGGCAGGAAGCGGCGGGCCAGGACCACGAGCGGAAGACTCCATCGAAGGGCGGGGCGAGAGGCGGAGCGAGGAGCGGGGCGAGCGCCGATCGCGAGCGACCGAGGCCGTCGCCGCCGCGCGAAGTCATTCCTAATCGGAATGAGGTAAGGAGACAACATCGTTTGTCGCACCCGAGCCGATCGGAAGAAACTCCGGCCTTTCCGAGCCGAGACGGCGGCGCGCCTTCCGTCTCGTCATGACGTCGGACCGGCGAGCGCAGGTCCGGCGATCCCACGGGGACCGCGCGACGGCCCCTTCCGATCCGCCGAAACGGAGACGCGATGTTCCGCCCGACTTCCGGTCCAGGTCCGTGGGCGTCTTCCCGCCCGCTCGCGCGACCGACGATCCGGACGCCCCGGGCGGAGCGCGGCGTGGCCGCGACGGCGGCGACGTGCTACGCCGGGGACCTCGACGCGGTTGCCGCGCGACGTCGCGGCGGCCCTCGCGCCGCCGGGTCCGATCGACCGTTCGGATCGGCCGCGACGATCGCGCCCGTCCCCTTCTTCCTTCTTCTTTCCGTTCCTCACGAGGCTCGACCATGACCGTTTCCGCGCTTCCCGACGAAGTCCGCAGCCTGCTCGAACGTCTCGGCGTCGACGCCGCCGCGTTCGGCTCCGGCACCCGGCCGGTGATCTCGCCGATCGACGGGTCGCGCATCGGACTGGTCGCGGACGCTTCCGATGCGGAAGCGAAGGCGGTGGTCGGCCGCGCCGAGGCCGCCTTCAAGGCGTGGCGGCGGGTGCCGGCGCCGCGGCGCGGTGAACTCCTCCGCCTGTTCGGCGAGGCGCTGCGCGCCCACAAGGCGGAGCTCGGCAAGCTCGTCTCCTACGAGGTCGGCAAGATCGACTCCGAGGGCCAGGGCGAAGTGCAGGAGATGATCGACGTCTGCGACTTCGCGGTCGGCCTGTCGCGCCAGCTCTACGGCCTCACCATCCAGTCGGAGCGACGCGACCACACGCTGACCGAAAACTGGCGGCCGATCGGCCCGGTCGGGGTGATCTCGGCCTTCAATTTCCCCGTCGCGGTGTGGGCGTGGAACGCCTCGCTGGCGCTGGTGTGCGGCGATTCGGTCATCTGGAAGCCGTCGGAGAAGGCGCCGCTGACCGCGCTCGCCACGCTCTCGATCTTCGCGAAGGCCGCCGCCGCCTTCGGCGCCGATGCGCCGGCCGATCTCGTCCAGCTGATCCTCGGCGGCCGCGAGGTCGGCGAGGCGCTGGTCGACGATCCGCGCGTGCCGGTGTTGTCGGCGACCGGATCGACCCGGATGGGCCGGATCGTCGGCGAGCGGCTCGCCCGCCGGTTCGCCCGCGCCATCCTGGAGCTCGGCGGCAACAACGCCTCGATCGTCACGCCGTCGGCCGATCTCGAGCTGACGCTGCGCGCCGTCGCCTTCGGCGCCATGGGCACCGCCGGCCAGCGCTGCACCACCCTGCGCCGGCTGATCGTCCACGACAGCGTCTACGACCGGCTGGTGCCGAAGCTCGCCGAGGTGTGGAAGCGGATCTCGGTCGGCAACCCGGTCACCTCCGGCGCGCTGGTCGGCCCGCTGATCGACGAGGCCGCCTTCACCCGGATGCAGGCGGCGCTCGACGCGGCGCGGGCGTGCGGTGCGACCGTCACCGGCGGCGAACGGGTCGACGTCAATGGACCGGCCTCGTTCTACGCCCGGCCGGCGCTGGTCGAGATGCCGACCCAGACCGGGCCGATGTGCGAGGAGACCTTCGCGCCGATCCTCTACGTGGTGCGTTATTCCACCATCGAGGAGGCGATCGCGCTGCAGAACGGTGTGCCGCAGGGGCTCTCCTCCTCGATCTTCGCCACCGACGTGCGCGAGATCGAGCGGTTCCTCTCGGAGACCGGCTCGGACTGCGGCATCGCCAACGTCAACATGGGCACGTCCGGCGCCGAGATCGGCGGCGCCTTCGGCGGCGAGAAGGAGACCGGCGGCGGTCGCGAGAGCGGCTCGGACGCCTGGAAGGGCTACATGCGCCGTCAGACCAGCGCCATGAACTACGGTCACGAGATGCCGCTCGCCCAGGGCGTGGTGTTCGACGTCTGAGGCCTCGCCTCGTCGCATTCCGGGCGGCTCACGGGTCGCCCGGAGGGTCTTCTCCCTCGTTCGAGGCCGCCATGGATCGCGCCGACGTCGTCCACCAGAATTTTCTCGACCGCGTCGCGGCGCGCGACTTTCCCGCCGGACGATCGCCGGCTGGCGAGATCCCGGCGACGGTCGCCGTCGAGGTGTTCCGCGCCGCCTGCCTCAGTCGTGCCCTCGATCGCACCTCGCGGGCGATGCAGCGGGCCGGCCAGGGCTATTACACCATCGGCTCGTCCGGCCACGAAGGGCTCGCCGCCCTGGCGCTGGCGCTGCGGCCCACCGATCCGGCGTTCCTGCATTATCGCGACGCCGCCTTCCAGATCGCCCGGGCGACCCAGGTTCCCGGCCAGTCGATCGCCTGGGACATGCTGCTGTCCTTCGCCGCCTCGTCGGAGGACCCGATCTCGGGCGGGCGGCACAAGGTGTTGGGGTCCAAGGCACTGGCGATCCCGCCGCAGACCTCGACCATCGCCTCGCATCTGCCCAAGGCGGTGGGGGCGGCCTATGCGATCGGCGCGGCGCGGCGGCATCGTCCCGAACATCAAGCCTATCCCGACGACGCCATCGTGATGTGCAGCTTCGGCGACGCCTCGGCCAATCACTCGACCGCGCAAGGGGCGATCAACGCCGCCTGTTGGACCTCCTATCAGTCGTCGCCGCTGCCGATCCTGTTCGTCTGCGAGGACAACGGCATCGGCATCTCGACCAAGACGCCGAAGGGCTGGATCCGCGCCTCGTTCGAGCACCGGCCGGGGCTCGAGTATTTCTCCGCCGACGGGCTCGACGTGTTCGAGACGCACGCGAAGGCGAGCGAGGCGGCGGCCTTCGTCCGCTCGCGCCGCAAGCCGGCCTTCCTGCATCTGCGCACCGTCCGCCTCTACGGTCACGCCGGCGCCGACGTCCAGACCGTCTACATGTCGAAGGCGGAGATGGAGGCCGACGAAGCCGACGATCCGCTGCTGCACATGGCGCGGCAGCTCGGCGAAGCCGGCATTCTGACCCCCGAGGAGACGCTGGCGATCTATCGCGACACCGCCGCGCGGGTCGAGCGGGTCGCGGCGCAGGCGGTGACCCGGCCGCGGCTGAAGACGGCGGCCGACGTGATGGCGTCGCTGATCCCGCCGAAGCGGGCCTGCCGGGCGGTCAACGGGCCGAGCGCGGAGGCACGCGCGACCGCCTTCGACAGCGATTTGAAGCAGTTCGACTCGCCGCAGCCGATGAGCCGCATCCTCGACTGGGCACTCACCGATCTGATGCTCGACCACGGCGAGATCGTGCTGATGGGCGAGGACGTCGGCCGCAAGGGCGGCGTCTACGGCGTCACCCAGAAGCTGCAGAACCGGTTCGGCCCGGACCGCGTCATCGACACCCTGCTCGACGAACAGTCGATCCTCGGGCTCGCCATCGGCATGGCGCAGAACGGCTTCCTGCCCGTCCCCGAGATCCAGTTCCTCGCCTATTACCACAATGCCGAGGACCAGATCCGCGGCGAGGCGGCGACGCTGCCGTTCTTCTCGAACGGGCAATTCACCAACCCGATGGTGGTGCGGATCGCCGGGCTCGGCTATCAGCGCGGCTTCGGCGGGCATTTCCACAACGACAATTCGCTCGCCGTCCTGCGCGACGTCCCCGGCGTGATCCTCGCCTGCCCCTCCAACGGGGCGGACGGGGCGATGATGCTGCGGGAATGCGTGCGGCTCGCCCGCGAGGAGCAGCGGGTCGTCGTCTTCCTCGAGCCGATCGCGCTCTATGCGATGCGCGACCTCCACGCCGACAAGGACGGCGGCTGGATGACCACCTATCCCGAGCGCGGGCGCACGATCCCGCTCGGCGAGGTCGGCGTCCACGGCGACGGGACGGATCTCGCCATCGTCTCCTTCGCCAACGGCTACTTTCTCTCGCGGCAGGCGGCGGCGCGGCTGGAAGCAGAGGGACACCGGGTGCGGGTGATCGATCTGCGCTGGCTCTCGCCCTTGCCGGAGGAAAACCTTCTCGCCGCGCTGGAGGGATGCGACCGCGTCCTGATCGTCGACGAGACGCGGCGATCGGGCGGCGTCGCCGAGGCGCTGATGGCGCTCCTCGCCGAGCGGACGGCTTTGCCGGCCGAACGGATCACCTCCACCGACAGTTTCATCGCCACCGGACCGGCCTACGCGGCGACCATGCCGTCGGCCGACGGCATCTTCGCGGCGGCGAAGCGGATGATCGAGGAACGGGCATGAAGACGGCGGTGGTGATCTGCCCTGGACGCGGCACCTACAACAAGACCGAACTCGGCTGGCTCGGCCGGCACTTCGCCGATCGGGCACTGCTTTCCGAATTCGACCGGCGCCGGATCGCGGCGGGGCGCACGCCGCTCGCCGAGCTCGACGGCGCGGCGAGCTATTCGGTCGCCACCCACACCCGTGGCGACAACGCCTCGGCACTGATCTACGCCGCGACGATCGGCGACTTCGCGGCGATCGGCGAGGCGATCGAGGTGGTCGCGGTCACCGGCAATTCGATGGGCTGGTATTCGGCTCTCGCATGCGGCGGCGCGGTCTCGGCGCTCGACGGCTTCGAGATCGTCGACACCATGGGCGGCCTGATGCAGGAGCGACTGATCGGCGGGCAGACCATCTACCCGTTCGTCGATGAGGATTGGCGGCCGAACCCGGCGAAGAAGGCCGAGCTTCTCGCCCTCGTCGCCGAGATCGGAGCGCGGCCGGGGCACGCGTTGGCGCTCTCCATCGATCTCGGCGGCATGCTGGTGCTCGCCGGCGACGAGGAGGGGCTCTCGGGGTTCGAAAAATCGGTGCCGCCGGTGCAGGGGCGGTTTCCGCTGCGGCTCGCCAACCACGCCGCCTTCCACACGCGGCTTCAGGCGCCGGTGGCGGCGGAAGGGCGATCGCGGCTGCCGGTCTCGATGTTTCGCCAGCCGAAGCTGCCGATGATCGACGGACGCGGCGCGATCTGGTGGCCGGGGGCGAGCGATCTCACCGCGCTGTGGCGCTACACCTTCGATCATCAGGTGACCGAGACCTACGACTTCACCCGCGCGATCGCGATCGCGGCGCGCGAGTTCGCGCCCGACCTGTTCGTCGTCACCGGTCCGGGCACGACGCTCGGCGGCGCGGTGGCGCAGTCGCTGATCCTCGCCGATTGGGCCGGAGTCGGCGACAAGGCCGGCTTCCAAACGCGCCAGACGGTCGATCCGCTCCTGGTCTCGATGGGGATGCCCGAGCAACGCCCGCTCGTCGTCGGCCGACCGGCGGCGTGACGGCGCGGCCTCGGCTCTCTCGAAGCGCGATCTCAGTCGCGCTTCGGGGGGACGATGCGGAAGGTGTTCTTCTTGGTGAATTCGGCGACCTTCATCTTCTCCAGCCGGCGCAGGCTGCGCGAGATGGTCTCCGGCGACGTGCCGACCAGGGCGGCGAGGTCGCGCTTCATCAGGGGCGTGCTCACTTCCACCGATTCGCTGTCCTCCGGCGAGCCGGCGAGGCTGAACAGGGTCCAGTAGAGGCGTTCCGGCACGTCGAGGGTCGACAGGCGGAAGATGTGCTCCTCGTAGGAATTGGCCTGGCTCGCCGCCTGCTTCATCAGAGCGAGCAACAGCCCTTCGTTCTCGCGCAGCGCCGTCTCGAACTTGTCGCGGGTGACGACGACGAGATCGCAGGCGGTCAGCGTCTGGCCGCTGTTGCGGTGGACGGCGCCGTCGAGGAGATCCTGCCAAGCGAGCAGGGTGCCGGCCTTCTGCATGCCGAACATCGCCATGCGGCCGTCCTCGTCGATGCGCTCCAACACCAGCGATCCGCGCGTCGACAGGAACACCGCCTCGACGTCGGTGCCCTGATGGAAGACGTAGGTGCGCGGCTGGAAGTGCACCGGCGCCGCGCTCTCCTGCGGGAAGAGGGCGCGCACGATGCCGGTGAGCGTCGTTTCCTCGGTCGAAACGCCGCCGCGCGTCATGGATCGTGTGAAGGCCATCTCGCCGACCTCTCGAGTCTGATCACGTTCGCGTCTTCGCCTTCCCACACCGGAAGGAAGATCTCGAGCACGCTGCCGCCTTGGGGAACCGTCGACGACTGGACCCAGCCGCGCGACCCGTCGACGATCATCCGGACGATCGCCAACGACAGATCCTCGCCGCGCGCGCCCTGCACCCGGCTGGTCTGCAGACGCAGCACCTTCGACAGGGTGCGCGCCGCCAGCGCCGAGCGATCGTCGCGGATGGCGATGCACAGATGCCGCCGTCCCCCGTTCTCCGAGATCCGGATCTCGCTGCCGATCGACAGGACGCCGGGCTCGGTGCCGAGCGTCTCGGTCAGATAGGTGGCGAGGTTGGCGACGAGATGCTCGATCGCCTCCGGGTCGCCGAGGACGCGGGTACCGCGGGCGGCGAAGGCGGTGTCGAGCCGCAATCCCGCCGGCAAGCCGCGCGCCACGTCGGCGAACGTCTGCTCGAGCCGCTCGACGAGATCGATCGGGATCGCCTCGCGGCCGCCGTCGAGCATCAGATCGAGCTGTTCCGACAGACGGCGGATGCGCACCGCCGTCGCCTGGATCTTGCGGACCTGCTCGCGCTGCGGCGAGCCCGCCGGGACCGCGTCGGAGAGCGCCTCGGCGTTCTCCACCAACGGCCGCCACAGCCGGCCGAGGTCGTTGCCGAGGCCGGCGGCGATGCGGTTGGTGGTCTGGGCGCGGTGCAGCCGGTCGAGCTCCTCGAGCAGACGGCCCTGCTCCACCTCGGTCTGCTTGGCCATGGTGACGTCGAGGGCGACGCCGTCCCAGATCGAGCCGTTGGCGGTCGGCACCGGGGTGGCGAGGATGCGGATCCAGCGGGCGCGGCCGTCGGGAGACAGACGCAGGCGGCATTCGAAGTCGAGCGGGCTGCGGCCGATGCGGCGCAGGACGTGCAACAGCGAGATGCGGTCCTCCGGATCGAGACAGCGGCGCAGGACGGCGCCGAGCGGCCGATCGAGCACCTCGTCGTCGCGCAGGCCGGTCAGCTGCTGCAGCTTGTGGCTCGCCGCCATCACCCGCGGCGCGGCGCCGTCGGCCTGGGCGATGCGGAAGACGATGCCGGGCAGGCCGTCGAGGGTGGTGCGCAGGCGATCGGCGTTCTCGGTGCCGCGCCGCGCCTCCAGGAGATCGCCCTGGACGAGGCGATTGCGCAGCAGGGTGACGTCGCGCTCGAGCTCGGCGATCTCGTCGATGCCGTCGCCGTCGGGCAGGCCGACCAACCGCTCGCCGTCGGCGAGACGGCGCAACACCGCGCCGACGCGGTGCAGCGGCGGCAGGATGCTCCAACCGAGCAGGGCGATGAAGCTCACCGACAGGGCCACCGCCGCGACGATGCCGCCGCCGAACAGCACCGCGTGGCTGCGGGTGACGGTCGCGAAGTCGTCGACGTCGCCGGCGATCTCGCCGATCAGGCGCTTCTCGACGCCGCGCATGCGGTCGATGCGCAGACCGGCGGTGTCGGTCCAATCCTGGGCGGTCGGCCCGTTCGCCTCGGCCGCCTCGATCGCGCGGCGCATGTTGGCGAACATCGGCGACACCACCGAGGCGGTGCGGAAGGCGTCGGCGAAGCGGCGATCGGTGAGCGTCTCGAAGGTGCGGGCGAGGCTGTCCTCTTCGGTCGCCAGACGGCCGATGTTGTGCGGGTCGCGCGACAGCACGTTGACGGTGACGCCGGACAGCAGCGAGGTGCCGAGCGCCCGTTCGGCGCCGGCGCGCTCGCGGGCGCGCATCAGGAAGACGTAGGAGCCGACGCGGGCGGAGATGTCGGAAGGATCGAGGCGGCGGCTCAGCGTCGGCAGGATCTCCATCAGATCGCCGACGATGGTGTCGTAGTACTCGATCGTCGAATAGACGTCGTAACTGCCGATCTGCACGTCCGAGCGCGAGCGCGGCAACAGCGACAGCGAAGCCTCGGCGTTGTCGAGAGCATCGGCCACCGCCTTGTCGTGCACCTCTTTGCGCAGATCGGCGACCGAGGCGCGGAAGGCGGTGATGGCGACGTCGCTCTCGCCGATCTGCTCCTTGAGGTGGGCGACGTCGCGACGCGGCGTGCCGACCACCATGATCGCCCGGTTGCCCTCCTCCTGCAGTTGGAACACCAGATCGCCGATGCGCTCGTCGAGGCGGACGACGTCGCGCAGCAGCACCGCCGAGTTCATCCCCTCGATCAGATTGGAGAGCGACAGGGTGGCGCGCGCCAGCATCATCACCAACGGCACCAGCCCCATCAGGGCTATGCGGGCGCGCAGCGGCAGACCTTCGAGGCGCAGCCGGCGATGCAGCCGGCCGGCGCGGCGGGCGCGCTCGACCAGCTCGGCGGCGACGGCGCCGTCCTGCCGGACGATGTGGTCGGCGAGCCAGGCGCGGGCGAACTCGATGATGCGGGCGGCGTGCTCGGGATCGCGGGCGTCGATCGGGTGCGACACCATCATCGAGCGCGAGGTGATGAATTCGGAATGACGCCGGTCGAGATCGCGGCAGCCGAGATCGCGCAGCAGACTGGATTCGGTGTCGAAATGGCGATCGAAGCTCGCCAGAAACTTGCGCAGCAACCGCGCCACGGTGCGGCGATGGCCGCGCGCCTGCGAGAGG
The DNA here is from genome assembly GCA_012517025.1 of Phyllobacteriaceae bacterium. GTDB lineage: Bacteria > Pseudomonadota > Alphaproteobacteria > Rhizobiales > Ancalomicrobiaceae > Pinisolibacter. The sequence goes on from JAAYVT010000496.1 coordinate 15,910, forward strand.
TCGATCTTGTGCAGCAGGTCGACGAGGCGGGCGTGTTCCGCGTCGATGATGTCGATCCCGACCTTGACGTTCTCGTCGAGCATGTCCCAGCGGCCTCGGCGATGCGCGACCGACCCCCGGCCCTCCCCGACGTCGTACCCGACACCGCCGCACGACGTCCTAGACGCCGGCACGCCCGTTCGCCGTGACGAAAGTCAATTCGCGCGCCCGCGCGCCCGCGTCGGATCGGCGCAGCATCGGCGCCCGCCGATGGTTTCGGACCACCGCGGCGCATGGGCTTCGAAACGAAGACGGCCCCGGGGTCTCCCCCGGGGCCGCGATCTTTCGGGATCACGCGGTGACGCGCGATCGGATCAGCCCTGCAGCTCCCACACCGTCGGCGACCGCTCGAGACGGGCGACCAGCAGCTGACGCTCGAGCTCCATCTCCTTCGGCAGCTTGTCGCCGAACTTGGCGAAGTGCGAGACCTGATCGGCGGCCTCGGCGAGACCCTTCTCGCGGTCGACCTTGACGATCTCCTCGTACTTCTCCTTGGGGAAGGACAAGCCGGTCCAGTTCAGGTCGGCGTAGCGCGGCACCCAGCCGTAGGGGCTCTCGACCGCCTCGGCCCGGCCGTGGACGCGGTTCACGATCCACTCGAGGGCGCGCATGTTGTCGCCGTAGCCCGGCCAGATGAACTTGCCGTTCTCGTCCTTGCGGAACCAGTTGACGCGGAAGATGCCCGGGACGCTCGGCAGGTTGCGGCCGAGATCGAGCCAGTGCGCCCAGTAATCGCCCATGTTGTAGCCGCAGAACGGCAGCATGGCGAAGGGATCGCGACGCATCGCGGCCTGACCGACGGCGGCGGCGGTGGCCTCCGAGCCCATGGTGGCGGCGAGATAGACGCCGTGCGCCCAGTCGAAGGACTGGAACACCAGCGGGAACGCCTTGGAGACGCGGCCGCCGACGATGAAGGCCGAGATCGGCACGCCGGCCGGATCTTCCCAGGCGGAGTCGATCGACGGCACCTGGCTCGCCGGAGCGGTGAAGCGGGAGTTCGGATGGGCCGCCGGACGGCCGCAACCCGGGGTCCAGTCCTTGCCGGTCCAGTCGATCAGCCGTTCCGGCTCCTCGTCGGTGAGGCC
>JAAYVT010000497.1 GCA_012517025.1 Phyllobacteriaceae bacterium
ATCCTGGTCAACAACGCCGGAGGTCCGCCGGCCGGCGACTTCCGTGACTGGGACGAGGCCGCTTGGCACCGCGCCGTCGAGGCCAACATGGTCGCCCCGATCATGCTGACCAAGGGCGTGGTCGACGGCATGATCGCGCGCCGCTTCGGCCGCATCGTCAACATCACCTCCGGCGCTGTGAAGGCGCCGATCCCGGTGCTCGGCCTGTCCAACGGCGCCCGCTCCGGGTTGACCGGCTTCATGGCCGGTCTCGCCCGCGACGTCGCCGGCAAGGGCGTGGTGATCAACAACCTGCTGCCCGGCCAGTTCGCCACCGATCGCATCGCCACGCTGGCCGGCAGCGAGGCGAAGCGGCTCGGCGTCTCGGAGGCCGAGGCGCGCGCCGGCATGGCCGCCGCCATCCCCGTCGGACGCCTCGGCGACCCGGCCGAATTCGGCGAGGTCTGCGCCTTCCTGTGCTCGGTTCAGGCGGCGTTTCTGGTCGGGCAGAACATCCTTCTCGACGGTGGTAAGTATCCGGGAACATTTTGACGTATACGTCGACTTCGCGTCGTTTCCGTGCCATCTTGCGCTCGATCAAAGCGGGCGCGGCGGGGACCTGCGAAGGTGGAGCCACACGGTGCCGTGAGCGCCGGGAGAAGGCCTGGACAGGAGGAGACCCGTCATGACGATCAGAGACATGCTGGTCCTGCTCGACAACGGTCCGCGCGGCGTCGCGGGGACCGAAAAGGAAGGTGCCTCCCTCGGCCCTGCCGCCGGTGCGGCGCTCGATCTCGCCAAGCGGATCGGCGCCCACGTCACCGCGGTCGCCCTGGCGGTCGATCCGATCGTTCCCGGCTTCGTGGTCGCGCCGCTGCCGGTGGAGGTGATCGAGCAGGCGCGCACCCAGGCGATCGCCGTCGCCGAGGCCGCCGCCGCCGCCTTCGCGGCCGAGGCGAAACGGCTCGAGGTGTCGCACGAGACCCGAGTCAGCGAGATCCTGATGGGCGGCGTACCGGAAGGCTTCGCCGCCGCCGCGCGCACCACCGATCTGGTGGTGATCGGTCAGGACGACCCCGACCATCCCGAGCCGATGCGCGAGGCGATGATCGAGACCGCGCTGTTCGAGGGCGCCGCCCCGACCTTGTTGATCCCGTACATCTCCAAGGGGTCCGTCGCCTTCCGTCGCCTGATGATCGGTTGGGACGGTTCTCAGGCGGCGGCGCACGCCGTGCACGCGGCGATGCCGATCCTGCACATGGCGGAGAAGATCGCGGTGGTGATGGTCGCCCGCGCCGGCTCCGATCCCGGCGAACCGGGCGCGGAACTGGCGACGTGGCTCGCCCGCCACGGGCTCGACGTCGACGTCGAGCAGGTCGAGGCGCCCGACATCGCGGTGGCCGACGCTCTGCTCGATCAGGCCGCGGACAAGTCCTTCGACGTGCTGGTGATGGGCGGCTACGGCCACAGCCGGGTCCGCGAGTTCCTGCTCGGCGGCGCGACCCGGGGCATTCTCGCCTCGATGACGTTGCCGGTCCTGATGGCGCACTGACGACTTCGGCGGCGGTCTCTCCGAGAGGAGAGGGGGAGACCGCGCCCTCCGGCGAGGCGGCGAAGACCGCCCGACGGGGTGAGACGACGGGGGGAATGGGCTCGGGAGAGGTCGTCCTCGTCCACGAGGGCGAGGTCGCGACTTCGGTCGACGGCCTCGCCGCCCACGCCATCGACACCTGGGGGGCCCATGGCCATACGCAATCTCGACGCCGTCTTTCAGCCGCGCTCGATCGTCGTGATCGGACCCGACCGGATCGGCTCGACCGCGCTCGACCTGTTCTTCCGCAACGTCGCGCGGGGCGGCTTCAAGGGCACGGCGACCCTCGCCGGCGTGCCGGCCCCGACGGGATGGACGGGCGCGGTGGTGCCGTCCTTCGCCGCCTTCGAGGGCACGGCGGATCTGGCGGTGGTGCTGTCGGGGGCCGAGGACGCGCCGGCGGTGATCGAGGAGCTCGGCGCCCGCGGCATGAAGGCGGCGCTGTTCCTGTCGCGCGGCTACGTCGAATGGCCCTTCGCCACCACCCGGCAAGTGCTCGCCGCCGCCCGCCGTCTCGGCGTCCGCCTGATCGGCCCGGGCAGCCTCGGCGTGATGAGCCCGCACGTCGGCCTCGACCTGTCGCTCGCCGGCCGGCCGGCGAAGAAGGGCGAGCTGGCGCTGATCTCGCGCTCGGCGGCGGTGGTCAACTCGACGCTGTCCTGGGCCGAGGCCAACGGCGTCGGCTTCTCCGCGGTGGTGTCGCTCGGTCAGAAGGTCGACGTCGACATCGGCGACCTGCTCGATCATTTCTGCGCCGATTACCGCACCCGCGCGGTGCTGGTGCATCTCGAGAGCATCTGGTCGCCGTCGAAGTTCCTGTCGGCGGCGCGCGCCTGCGCCCGCACCAAGCCGGTGATCGTCATCCGCTCCGGCGGCAGCCGCGACGACAGCATGGTCGGCAACACCCATTCCTCGCGGCTGGCCACCACCGACTGGGTCTACGACGCCGCCTTCCGCCGCGCCGGCCTCGTCCGCGTCGACAGCATCGACGAGCTGTTCCACGCCGCCGAGACGGTGATCCGGGTCAAGCCGGCGCCCTGTCGCAAGGTGGCGACGATCGCCAACGGCCGCAGCCTCGCCACCATCGCCATCGACAACCTCGCCGCCAACGGCGGCGCGCTCGCCGACTTCTCGCCGGAGACCACCGCGGCCCTGGCGCCGCTGGTGCGCACCGGCCGCGAGGCGACCAACCCGGTGACGCTGGCCGACGACGCCGACGCCGAGACCTTCGGCAAGGCGATCGAGGCGGTGGTGACCGATCCCGCCGTCGAGGCGGTGATGGTGCTGCACGCCCCGTCGGCCTTCGTCGACGCCACCGAGGTCGCCCGCCGCGTCGCCGCGCTGGCGCAGATCCAGACCCGCAAGGTCGGCCGTCGCCGCCCGGTGCTCGCCTCCTTCCTCGATCTGACCGAGGACACCGACGCCATCCTGCACGCCGCCGGCGTGCCCTGCCATCCCACCCCCGAGGAGGCGGTGCGCTCGTTCGGCCATCTGGTGCGCTACGTTGCGGCGCAGGAGCGGTTGACCACCATCCCCGAACCGCTGCCGACGAAGTTCCTGCCGGAGCCGGCGACCGCCAAGGCGATCGTCGCCGAGGCGCTGGCGGAGGGCCGCGAATGGCTGTCGCCGGTGGCGGTGCGCGATCTCCTCGCCGCCTACGACATCCCGGTGCTGCCGACCGTGCTCGCCGTCGACGGCCGCGCGGCGGCCGAGGCGGCGCGACCCTGGTTGCGCGAGAACCAACGGGTGGTGCTGAAGATCGCCTCGCGCGAGATCGCCTTCAAGTCGGACGTCGACGGCGTCGTGCTCGGGCTGGAGAGCGAGGAGGACGTCGCCGACACCGCCTGCGAGATGCTCGCCCGCATCCGCGGCCGCTTCCCCGACAAGACCATCGACGGCGTCATCGTCATGCCGATGGTGGAGAAGCGCTTCGGCCTGGAGCTCCTCGCCGGCATCGCCGACGACTTCGTCTTCGGTCCGGTGGTGGTGTTCGGGCGCGGCGGCACCGCCGTCGAGGTGGTCGGTGATCGCGCCCTCGATCTCGTGCCGATCGACATGAACCTCGCCCATTCGCTGATCGCCGAGACCCGCATCTCCAAGCTGATGGCCGGCTATCGCAACCGCCCGCCGGTCGACGAATACGCGGTGGCGCTGACCTTGTGCAAACTGAGCCGGCTCGCCAGCGACATCCCCGAGATCCGCGAGCTCGACCTCAACCCGATCGTCGCCGACCACGAGGGCGTGATCGTCCTCGACGCCCGCGTCCGCATCGAGCCGATCGGCACCCGCGTCGGCAAGATCGGTCACCCCCGCCTCGCCATCCGCCCCTATCCCAAGGAATGGGAGCGCGAGACGAAGCTGAAGGACGGCCGCGCGGTGCTGATGCGTCCGATCCGGCCGGAGGACGAGTCGCTCTATCCCGACTTCTTCAAGGAGGTGACGCCGGAGGACCTGCGGCTGCGCTTCTTCGCCCCGATCAAGGACTTCACCC
>JAAYVT010000498.1 GCA_012517025.1 Phyllobacteriaceae bacterium
CCTACGTGATCCAGATGACCGGACCGCAAGTGTCGAGCGGTCTCGCGTCCCATCTGTTGCAGCCGCTGACGGCCGCGCTCGGCCGGGCCGGTCTCGTCCCTCGCGGCGGACCGGACGCGGAGTACGCGGTGATCGTCGACACCTCGTCGGACGTCGGCGCATGGTACGGGACGGGGTCGGCGCGGCGATGGCTTTATACGCGCGAAGTGCTGATCGACATGGGCTCACAAGCGGCGATGGAGAAGCGCCCCTACGGCGCCCGTCGCGGCGTCGCCTCCCGTCTGCGCACGCCGGACGAGGACCGCACCGACGAATACGCCTGCCTCGTCGATCTCGCCGTGGCCGACATCGCCGCCCACGGCGTTCCGAAGCGACGCCGCACGATCGACGGCGCCGCCTGCGCGCGGCCCTGAGTGCGAGTCGCGGCGCCCGGATCGCTCCGAACGCCGCGCGCTTCGGCTCAGGACTCGCTCTCGCCGATCTTGGTCTGGGTGTAGAGCGGCAACCCGATTCGACCGACCAGATCGATCTCGGTCTCGAGGAAGTCGATGTGATCCTCCTCGGCCGTCATAACCTTCACGAAGAGATCGCGCGAGACGTAGTCCTTGACGCGCTCGCAATGGGCCGCCGCTTCCTGATAGAGGGCGCGGGCGCCGAGCTCGGCGGCGAGATCGGCCTTCAGGACCTCCTCCACCGTCTCGCCGATCCTCAAAGGATCGAGCACCTGCATGTTCGGGAAGCCTTCGAGGAAGAGAATCCGCGCGGTGAAGGCATCGGCGTGCTCCATCTCCTCGATCGATTCCTTGCGCCAGACCTTGGCCATCGCCTTCAGGCCCCAGTTGTCGAGGATGCGATAATGGAGCCAATACTGGTTGATGGCGGTCAATTCGCTGCGCAGCGCGCGATTGAGGTAGTCGACGACCTCGGCATCACCCTTCATGGTGGCCCTCCCGGCAATTGAACGAACACGTCGCGAGGGCGCGCAGGCCTCCCGCGCTTCAGATGCAAATGAATAGCAAATGCATCGAGGTTGTGGAACCGGTCCGGCCATGAGGAATGTTCCCGATCCCCGCGGATCGGTGGGAGGGTGCGTCGTGGCGTGCGAGGCCGCTTCACCTCCGGCACGCGACGGAGGCGACAACCGGAGGAAACAGGGATATAGAGCGGCCTCATGCAGCTCGTTTCCACCACCGAAGATCTCGCCGCCGCCTGTGCCCGTCTCGCCGCCCACCCGTTCGTGGCGGTCGACACGGAGTTCCTGCGCGAAACCACCTTCTGGCCGAAGCTGTGCGTTGCTCAGCTCGCCGGCCCCGACACGGCGGTCGTCGTCGACGCGCTGGCGCCCGGCCTCGACATGGCGCCGCTGCTCGATCTGATGCGCGACGAGACCGTGGTGAAGGTGTTCCACTCGGGCCGCCAGGACATCGAGATCATCTTCAATCTCGGCGGCTTCGTGCCGCATCCGGTGTTCGACACCCAGGTCGCGGCGATGGTCTGCGGCTTCGGCGATTCGATCTCCTACGATCAGCTGGTGCAGCGGATCACCGGCACCCACATCGACAAGTCGTCGCGCTTCACCGACTGGACCCGCCGGCCGCTGACGCCGAAGCAGTACGACTACGCGCTCTCCGACGTCACCCATCTGCGCGACGTCTATCACGTCCTGAAGAAGCGGCTCGAAGAGCAGGACCGCGCCCACTGGGTGAGTGAGGAGATGGAGGTTCTGACCTCCGTCGAGACCTACGACCTGAAGCCGGAAAACGCCTGGGAGCGGTTGAAGCTTCGCATCAGGAAACCGATCGAACTCGCTGTTCTCAAAGAACTCGCGGCGTGGCGGGAGCGCGAGGCGCGGTCTCGCGACGTGCCGCGCTCGCGCATCCTCAAGGACGACGCGATCTACGAGATCGCCGCCGACCAGCCGCGCGACACGGCCGCGCTCGGTAATCTGCGCTCGCTCTCCAAGGGCTACGAGCGCTCGCGTGCCGGCGAGGAGATCCTGGCCTGCGTGGCGCGCGCGCTGGCGATCCCGAAGGAAGAGCTGCCGACGGTGCCGAAGGGCAAGCCGATGCCGGACGGTGCCGGTGCGGCGGTCGACCTGATGAAGGTGCTCTTGAAGCTGGTGTGCGAGAAGAACGGCGTCGCCTCGAAGGTGGTGGCGACCGTCGACGAACTCGACGCCATCGCCGCCGACGACGAGGCCGACGTCTCCGTGATGAAGGGCTGGCGACGGGAGCTGTTCGGCGAGAAGGCGCTGGAGCTGAAGCACGGCCGCCTCGCCCTCTCCTTCGACGGGCGCAAGGTGGTGGCGGTGCCGTGCGAGCCGGCGCAGAGAAAGCCTGCGAAGCGGCCCTGATCCCGGTGGAACGACGCAATCGCCGGCCGGCGGTTCAGCCGCCGGTGCCGCCGTCGATGAAGTGATAGATCACGAAATGGTCGATCGGCTCGACGACGACGGTGACGCGCCGGCCGTCCGAGCCGGCGCGGAAGGACAGCGTCGAGCGGCAGTTCGACGGGCTGGTGCCGGTGTCGCCGAGCTGTGACCACCCGGCGACCTCGCGGATCCATTTCCGCAAGTCGGCGATGGTGGAGAGCATCAGACCGGCCGGCGGCAACCGCAGCAGCGTGCGGGCGCGGGTGTTGACGAGCAGGACCTCCGCCTCGTCGAGCGAGCGCTCGTGCCCGACCGGGCGGGCCGCCGCGATCATGCCGATCGGCGAGCGGTCGAAGGTGGCGGTCAGGATGTCGAGCTTGTCGTCGAGCGGCTCGGAATAGGTCATGATGAACTTCGCCTGCTGTTGGTCGTCGGAGACCAGAGGCAGGGCGACGCGTTCCCAACGGACATGCCTGGCCGAGAATTCGGTCTTGAACTGGACGTAACGCGGCTGCATGTCGCGCAGCGCGCCGTTGTAGAGATTGAGGAAGGAGGCGGTCATGCCGCCTTCGATCGTCGACAACATCAGGCCGCGGAAGATCTTGCCGTATTTTTCGACCGACTGCGCGCCCTGGTGGACGTAGATGAAGTCGCTGCCCTGCTGCAGCAGCAGCATCGATTCTTCGAGCCGCGCCTCCTCCTCGCTGCCGTAGAGATCCTTGAGCAGCGGCGCACGGTCCTTGCGGGCGAGCTTCTGCCAGTATTCGTAGCGATTGCGCAGGATCGGCGAGCGGCAGACATGGGCGATGTCCGCCCCCGACCAAGTCTGGATGTCGGATCCCGACAGCGACGCCTTGTCGGCGCGGATCGGACGCGACGCGGAGGCGACCGCGAGCTTCGGATTGCTGCGATAGAGTGTGACGGTCATGAATGTTCGTCTCGAGCGTCCGCCACGGCGGCGACAGAGATCTTGATACGGCGATAATTTTAAAATTTTGCATCCGCCTTCGGTGGCGGCCGGCCGAGCTCACTCGTCGTAGCGATGCTCGCGTCCGTCGGGATCGCGCACGGTCCAGCCGACCGTGCCGCCGTCGCTCGTCTTCTCGATCCATTGCGGCCCGAGCGGCACCTTGCCGTGGCCGCCGGGGATGTCGAGCACCCAGCTCGGCTGGGCGATGCCGGTCAGCCGGCCGCGCAGCGACCGCATCAACGCCGCCCCCTCCTCGATCGTCGTGCGGAAACGGGCGGTGCCCTCGGCGCGGTCGAGATGGTGGAGGTAATAGGGCTTCACCCGGAGCGCCACCAGACGGCGGAACAGGGCCTCGAGCACGGATGCGTCGGCATTGACGCCGGAAAGCAGCGTCGTCTGGGAGAGCACCGGCACGCCGGCGTCGACGAGGCGGCCGATCGCGCCGCTCGCCGCCTCGGTCAGCTCGCGGGGGTGGTCGACGTGGATCACCATCCAGGTGGCGAAGCGGCGGCGCAGCAGCCGGGCGGTCGCCTCGCCGATGCGCGCCGGATCGACCACCGGCACCCGCGAATGGAGCCGCACCACCTCGACGTGGGGGATCGCCTCCAACCGCTCCAGGATCGCGGCGAGGCGGCGATCGGACAACACCAGCGGGTCGCCGCCGGAGAGGATCACCTCGAAGATCTGCGGATGGGCGGCGACATAGGCGAAGGCCGCGTCGAGATCGGCCTCCGACAGGTTCGCCTCGCCGTGGCCGACGCGGTCGCGGCGGAAGCAGAAGCGGCAATAGACCCGGCAGAGGTGGGTCGGCTTCAACAGCACCCGGTCGAAATAGCGATGGGTGACGCCGGAGGCGACCTCGTGCGGGCCGTCGCCGATCGGATCGACGGTCTCGTCGGGCAGGACGTCGAGTTCCTCGACCGAGGGGACGAATTGCGCCGCGATCGGGTCGGCCGGATCGGTCGGATCGATCAGCGCCGCCATCTCGTCGGTGATGGTCAGGGCGAAGCGATCGACGACGCGGGCGAGCGCCGGTGCCGCTTCCGGCGCGATCAGGCCGGCGGCGACGAGATCGTCGACCCGGCGGATGTCGTCGGCGCAGCTCATGCCGGGCGGATCGCGGTGTCGAGGCCGAACAGCTTGCCGAGTTGGCGGAAGCGGCGCTGCAACACCTCGCCGTCGAGGTCGGCGAGATGCGACGGCAGGTACATCGCCAGGGTGGCGCCGTCGCGGGTCACGGCGACGTCCGGCAGGATGCCCGGCATCGCCGCCGACAGGATGAAGGCGACGCGGAAGGTGGCGCCGAGCGCCTTGGCGCGCTCGAGCAGGCGGGCGTCGACGAGGCGGATGAGGCTCGGGCTCAGCGCGTCGTCGATCAGGCCCATGTGGCGATAGAAATTGGACAACGCCATGAAGGCGCGACCGGGGTGGTCGACGCCGATGAAGGCGGCGTTGGAGATGATGTTGAGGCTCTGGGCGCCGCGATAATCGGGGTGCGCCCGCCAACCGATGTCGGCGAGATGGCAGGCGGCACGACGCAGCCGCACCTCCTCCGCCGTCTCGTCGAGACCGAGGGCGGCGAACATCCGGTCGGTCCAGGCGCCCGTCTCCTCGTTGTGCAGCGGCGAGCGCGAGCGCAGATAGGCGAGCTCCTCGGCGGCGGTGATCAACGGGTCGCGGAGGCGCTCCTCGGGCGGCAACAGCTCGTAGAGGTGGCCCTCGCGCAAGCCGAGCGCCGACAGCACGACGTCCTTCGGCCGCCCGGCACGGATCACCTGGGCGAGCACCACGGCGCCGAACGGCAACAGCTCGCGGCGTTGCTTCGACACCGTCTCGATGCGCGGCAACAGCTCCACCGCGCCGCGACCGACCTCGCGGCAGAGGTCGAGGGCGACTTCGGCCGGCATGGAATAGTTGTGCATCACCCGCAGCGGATAATCGGCCTGGTGCATGTGCAGCTTGGCGAGCGACCGCCAGGTGCCGCCGACGGCGTAGAAGCTGCGACCGGCGAGTTTCGCCAGCACCGGCGACTTGTCGAGGGCGCTGGCGGCGAGCCGCTCGGCCTTGCGGATCGAGCCCTCGGCCGCCTCCTGCAGGCGGATGCCGCCGAGCGGATAGGTGAGCCCCTTGCCGATGGTCTCGCCGCGGATGTCGACGAGCTCGAGCGAGCCGCCGCCGAGATCGCCGGCGACGCCGTTCGCGTCGTGGATGCCGGCGACGATGCCGAGGGCGGCGAGACGCGCCTCGTCGGCGCCGGTCAGGACCTGCACCTCGACGCCGCAGATGCGCTCCAGTTCGGCGACGAAGGCGGGGCCGTTCTCGGCCTCACGGGCGGCGGCGGTGGCGAGCACGTGCAGCGAGACGGCGCCGCACTGGTCGGAGACGTGCTTGAAGCGACGGATGGCGGCGAGCGCCTGGGCGAGCGAAGCCTCGGCCAGCCGGCCGGTCTTGGCGAGGCCCTTGCCGAGGCCCGCCAGCACCTTCTCGTTGAACAACACGCTCGGCGAACGGGTCAGCCGCTCGTAGACGACGAGGCGAACCGAATTCGACCCGATGTCGATCACCGCGAGCGGGCCGTAGCCCTGCAGACGCCCGGGGGCGTCGCAGCGGGCGAACAGACCACGCCACCCGTCAGGTTCGGGGCACACGGACGATGTTGCGGGGTTGATCATGCTTGGAGGATTTGCCACGGCCCGACAACGATGGGTTGGTCATGAAGTACTTGTGGACGTTGAAGGGCTCCTCGCCCTCCGACGGCCGGACGCGTTCGTGACCCCCGTCCGGCAGCAGACGCCAGCTCTGCTGGTTGTCGCGGAGGTTGGCGACCATGATCTGGTCGAGGATCTGCTGGTGCACCGTCGGATTGATGATCGGACAGAGCACCTCGACGCGGCGATCCAGATTCCTCGGCATCATGTCAGCCGATCCGATGTAGACGATCGCCTCCGCCGAGGGAAGGCCGTGTCCGTTGCCGAAGCAGAAGATGCGGGAGTGCTCCAGGAAGCGGCCGACGATCGATTTCACCCGGATGTTGTCGGAGAGCCCGGGGACACCCGGCCTGAGGCAGCAGATGCCGCGGGCGATGATGTCGATCTTCACCCCGGCGCGACCGGCCGCGTAGAGTTCGTCGATGATGCGGGCGTCGACCAAGCTGTTGAGCTTGATCCAGATCTGCGCCGGACGGCCGGCCTTTGCGTGCTCGATCTCGGCCTCGATGTGCTCGACGATGCGCGAGCGCAGCGACAACGGGCTGACCGCCATCTTCTCCAGCATCTGCGGCTGGGCGTAGCCGGTGACGAAGTTGAAGATGCGGGCGACGTCGCGGCCGATCGCCGGGTCGGCGGTGAAATAGGATAAATCGGTGTAGATGCGGGCGGTGATCGGGTGATAGTTGCCGGTGCCGATGTGGCAATAGGTGGCAAGCGTGCCCTGCTCGCGGCGCACCACCATCGACAGCTTGCCGTGGGTCTTCAGCTCCATGAAGCCGAACACCACCTGCACGCCGGCCTTCTCCAGGTCGCGGGCCCAGCGGATGTTGGCCTCCTCGTCGAAGCGCGCCTTGAGTTCGACCACGGCGGTGACCGACTTGCCGGCCTCCGCGGCTTCCGCCAACGCCTTGACGATCGGGCTGTCCTTGGAGGTGCGGTAGAGCGTCTGCTTGATCGCCACCACGTCCGGGTCGCGCGCCGCCTGCATCAGATACTGCACGACGACGTCGAAGCTCTCGTAGGGGTGATGGACGACGAAATCCTTGGCCTTGATGGCGGCGAAGCAGTCGCCGCCGAATTCGCGGATGCGCTCGGGGAAGCGCGGCGCGTAGGGGCCGAACTTCAGCTCCGGCCGATCGACGCCGACGAGCTGGGAGAGCTCGTTGAGCGCCAACAGGCCGTCGACCAGATGGACGCCGTCGGGCTCCACCCCGAGGCTCTCGGCGACGAAGTCGCGCAGCTTCTGCGGCGTCGCGGCCTCGATCTCCATGCGGATGACGACGCCGCGGCGGCGCCGCTTCAACATGGTCTCGAAGACGCGGACGAGATCCTCCGCCTCTTCTTCGATTTCGATGTCCGAATCGCGCACGACGCGGAAGGCGCCCTTGGCGCGCACGTCGTAGCCGGGGAAGAGGCCGGCGATGTGCAGGCAGATCACCGTCTCGAGCGAGATGAAGCGCTTGTGGCCGGCCTTGCCGCCGAAATTGGGCAGCTCGATGAAGCGCTCCAGCGTCGAGGGCATGCGGATCAGCGCCGTCATCCCTTCGCCGCCGCCGATGCGGGCGAGATCGAGCACCAGCGAGAAGCCGAGATTGGGGATGAACGGGAACGGGTGGGCCGGATCGCAGGCGAGCGGGGTCAGCACCGGGAAGATGTGACCGAGGAAGTGGGCGTGCAGCCACTCCCGCTCCTCCGCCGTCAGTTCCTCGCCGTCGACGACGCGCAGACCGACGCCCTGCAGCTCGCCGTGCAGCTCGCGCCACAGCCGCTGCTGCTCGGTGGTGAGCGAGACGACCGCATCGCCGACCACCACCAGCTGCTCGGCCGGGGTCAGACCGTCGTCCGAGCGGGCGGAAAGTCCGGCGCGCTGCTGCTCGACCAGACCGGAGACGCGGACCATGAAGAACTCGTCGAGGTTGTTCGCCGAGATCGACAGGAAGCGCAGCCGCTCCAGCAGCGGATGATCGGGGTTGGCGCTCTCCTCCAGCACGCGTCGATTGAACCCGAGCCAGGACAACTCGCGATTGACGAAGCGCCGAGGGCTCGAGGTCAGATCGGAGGGTTCCACGACGTTCGGATCGACGGCGGCGACGGACACGGGCGGAGTTCCTCCTGAGGGACGATTCGCGGGGACGCGCGGAGCGCATCCTGCACCGAACCGTTTGTGATTTTCGTGACGTATTTCTTTCACGCGCCGAGGTCGGCGTCGAGATCGTCCTGCGTCGAGGGGCGCGCGCCGCCGGCGGCAAGGACGCGGGCGGCGAGCGCGCGCGTCACCGGCGACTTGGCGGCCAGCGCGGCGCGATCGAGGGCGACGACGAGGGCGCGCACGCCGGCGAAGGAACGCTCGACACGGCGGGCGAGCCAGACCAGCAGGGCCGGATCGACCACCGTCTGGCGATCGGCGAAGAGCTTGGCGAGGAGCGCCTCGAGCAGGGCGTCGTCGGGTTCGGCGAGCCGCGCCGGGGTGGCGGCGCGCAGCCGCGACACGAGGTCGGGCAGGCGCAGGCCCCAGGCGGAGGGCGGCGCCTCGGCGGTGACGAGCAGGCCGGTGCCGGCCTGCCGCACGGCGTTGAGGAGATGGAACAGCGCGGTCTCGTCGACGCCGGTGCCGGCGTCCTCGAGCACGATCGCACCGCGCGCCGCGAGGGCCGTCGGATCGAGGGCGGCGAGATCGCCGGCCGCCACGATGGTCGCGCCACTCGCCTCGGCGAAGACGCGGGTGAGATGGCTCTTGCCGGAGCCGACCGGGCCGGTGAGCAGGACGACGCCGCCGGGCCAATCGGGCCAGCGATCGATCAGGGCGGTCGCCTCGGCGTTGGCGGTCGAGACGATCCAGTCCTCGCGCCCGCGTCGTTCGGCGACCGGCAACTCGAGCGGCAATTGACGCGGATCAGTCATCGCGCCCGCCGTCGGAGGCGACGGGCTCGGCGTCGTGATGGAGCGGGCTCGCCAGATATTGCTCGAGCGCGTAGCGGGCGAGCACGCCGACCGAGGCGGCGGCCGGCACCGCCACCAGCATGCCGACGAAGCCGAACAGCGAGCCGAAGGCGAACAACGAGAACAGCAGCCACACCGGATGCAGACCGACCGAGCGGCCGACCCAGTTGGGGGTGAGGATCCAGCCCTCCAGCCCCTGCCCGACCGCGAAGACGAGCCCGACCAGGGCGATGCCATGCCAATCCGGCCAATATTGCACCAGCGCCACCACCAGACCGGCGATCAGGCCGGAGCCGAAACCGAGGTAGGGGATGATGCCGAGCAGACCCGCCATCAGGCCGATCAACAGGCCGAAGCGCAGCCCGACCAGGGCGAGACCGAGGCCGTAATAGAGGCCCATGGTGACCGACACCGCCACCTGACCGCGCACGAAGCCGGAGACCGCGTCGTTCATCTCGCCGGCGAGACGGCGGATCACCGGCTGGTGGCGGCGCGGCAGCCACTCGTCGATGCGGGCGATCATGCGGTCCCAGTCGATCAGCATGTAGGCGGCGACCACCGGGGCGATCACCATCACCGACAGGATCGACAGGACGGTGCGGCCGCTCGACAACAGCTGCTGCAACAGCTGGCCGAGCCAGCTCGCCGCCTGACCGATCGCCTGACCGATGTTGGCGTCGAGGGCGCCGGCCTTCTCGCCCATCAGCCGGCCGAGCGGGCCGTCGACCCAAGGGGCGGCGAGCGCCCGCAGGCGATCGACCAGGGCCGGCAGCTCGTCGACGAACCGGACGAACTGGTCGCCGAGCAGCGGCACCACCAGAATCAGGACCGCCGCCAGCACGACGACGAGGCCGAGGATGATGGTCAGCGCCGCCGCCGACCGCGGTAAACCCAAGGCCTCCAGCCGATCGGCGAGCGGATCGAGCAGATAGGCGAGCGCGATGCCGGCGACGAAGGGCAGCAGCACCCCGGAGAACAGCCACAGGAAGGCGACGAAGAGCGCGGCGGCGGCGAGCCAGAAGCGCAGTTGCCGTTCGAGCGTCACGCGTCGTCCCCTTCCCTGCGGCCGGCGGCGCGACCGGGATCCCCCGGCGCCGACGACATCACCCGCAACCAGTCGACGAGATAGGCGAGGCCGGAAACCGTCGTCAACGTCGCCACCGCGATCTCGCCCGCAACCCACAGCCGGCCGGGGTCGAAGCCGAAGGCGCCGGACCCCAACACCAGCGCGGCGAAGGCGATCTGCGCCATGGTGTTGGCCTTGGAGACGAAGAGCGGCCGGATCGGCACGCCGGCCGACAACATCCACGACAACATCACGCCGCCGACGATCAACACGTCGCGCGAGACGACGAGGATGACCAGCCACACCGGGATCGGCCCCATCACCGCCAGCGTCACGAAGATCGAGACCACCAGCGCCTTGTCGGCGAGCGGATCGAGATAGGCGCCGAGTTCGGACCTCTGGTCGAAGCGGCGGGCGATCCAGCCGTCGATGCCGTCGGAGACGCCGGCGATCAGGAACACCCAGAAGGCGACGTCGTAGCGGCCGGCGACCAAGGCGTCGACGGTGAGCGGCACCATCACCAGCCGGGCGACCGAGATCAGGTTGGGAATCGTGACGTTCGATGCCATGATCCGCGTCCGCGCCTCCACGCCGAGCCGGTCCCTCCAATGTGGTCCGCTTCGCCGACGCTTCCAAGGGGATCGTCGCCGAGAACGCCGTCGAGCGCGCTTCGCCCTCATACGGACTTGCAAATCGAGGCCCGATCGTCCATCGAAACCGAGCCGATCTCACGGGAGAACAATCGACATGTCCGAGGGCAAGAACAGCTGGACCTACGCTCGGTCGGGCGTCGACATCGAGGCCGGAAACGCCCTCGTCCGTCGGATCTCGCCGATCGCCAAGGCGACCTCGCGGGTCGGCGCCGACACCCAGCTCGGCGGCTTCGGCGGCCTGTTCGATCTCAAGGCGTGCGGCTTCAAGGATCCGGTGCTGGTCGCCGCCAACGACGGCGTCGGCACCAAACTCAAGATCTCGATCGAGACCGGCATCCACGACACCATCGGCATCGACCTCGTCGCGATGAGCGTCAACGATCTCGTCGTGCAGGGCGCCGAGCCGCTGTTCTTCCTCGACTATTTCGCCACCGGCAAGCTCGAGCTGGACGTCGCCGAACGGGTGATCGCCTCGATCGCGCGCGGTTGCCAGATGGCCGGCTGCGCGCTGATCGGCGGCGAGACCGCCGAGATGCCCGACATGTATCGCGCCGACGACTACGATCTCGCCGGCTTCGCGGTCGGCGCGGTCGAGCGCGACGAGATCCTGCCGAAGAAGACGACGCAGCCCGGCGACGTGCTGCTCGGCCTCGGCTCCTCCGGCGTCCATTCGAACGGGTATTCGCTGGTGCGCCGGCTGGTCCGGGAAGCCGAGCTCGACTGGAACGACGAAGCGCCGTTCCAGCCCGGCACCTCGGTCGCCCGCGCCCTGCTCGAGCCGACCCGGATCTACGTCAAGCCGATCCTCGAAGTGATGCGGTCGATCGGCGGCATCAAGGCGATGGCGCACATCACCGGCGGCGGCTTCATCGAGAACATTCCGCGCGTGCTGCCGGAATTCTGTGTCGCCGAGATCGACCTCTACGCCTGCGCGGTGCCGCCGGTGTTCAAGTGGCTCGCCACCGTCGGAAACATCCCGGCGGAAGAGATGCTGCGCACCTTCAACTGCGGCATCGGCATGGTGCTGGTGGTCGACGCCGACAAGGCGCACGACGTGTCGATGGCGTTCCGCGCCAAGGGCGAGACTTGCGTCACCCTCGGCTGGCTGCAGGACGGCTCGGGCCGCGACGCCGACGCGCACGGCCGGCGGGCCTGGGTCGACACCCGCGGCAAGCTCGATCTCGCCTGGCAAGCCCCGAAGTGAGCGCCGCCCCGAAGCGCCGCGTCGGCGTGTTGATCTCGGGGGGCGGCTCCAACATGGCCGCCCTGATCGCCGCCGCGCGCGACCCCGCCTATCCGGCCGAGATCGTCTGCGTGGTGTCGAACGTCGCCGACGCCGGCGGGCTCGCCAAGGCGGAAGCGGCGGGCGTGACGGCGCGGGTGGTCGACCACAAGGGCTTCGCGGACCGCGAGAGCTTCGAGCGGGCGGTGGTGGCGGTGCTCGAGGCGCACGAGGTCGAGATCGTGGCGCTGGCCGGGTTCATGCGGCTCCTGACGCCGTGGTTCATCGAACGCTGGCGCGATCGGCTGATCAACATCCACCCTGCCCTGCTGCCCGCCTACAAAGGCTTGCACACCCATGCCCGCGCGCTCGCGGACGGGGTGAAGATCGTCGGCTGCACCGTCCACTTCGTCCGCCCCGAAATGGACGTCGGGCCGATCATCGTGCAGGCGGCGGTGCCGGTCGCCGACGACGACACGCCGGACACGCTGGCGGCTCGGGTGCTCACGCAAGAGCATCGGATCTACCCGTTGGCGCTCGCCCGGGTGGCGAGCGGCGCGGCGCGGGTCGTCGCCGACGCCGACGGACGCGAGCGGGTGGCGACGCGCGATCTCGCCGGTCCCGACGCGGCGCTGATCTCGCCTCTGTGACACATTACGCTGCGTGACGCCGCCCCTCGGGGGTGACGCGCCTGCGCCCGGTCGTCGCAGGGCGGAACCACGATTTCATCGAATCTCCCCTGTCGAAGGCCGCTTTCGGCCGACGCGGCGCCGCGTCGAGCCCGGATTCGTCGTCGAATTCGCCGAAACGGCATCGACGGCGCGTGATCGACGCGGTTCTCGCGGCGGAATTCCACGGAACCTTCGCATCGACACGAAACTGTCATGGACGGCGATGCATGGTCGGCCCGCTTCCGGTCGCTCGTCGAACAAGGAGACATCTCGACATGACCAACACCGCCCTGCGCGCCTCGCTCGCCGCGGTCGCCCTCGTCGGCCTCTTCACCGTCCCGGTGCTCGCCGGCGACTTCACCGGCGCCGGCGCCACCTTCCCGGCGCCCGTCTATGCCGCTTGGAGCGCCGACTACAAGGCTGCTTCCGGCAACGCCCTGAACTACCAGGCGATCGGTTCCGGCGTCGGTCAGACCCAGATCCTCAACCGCACCGTCGACTTCGGCGCCTCCGACGCCCCGATGTCGGACGAGAAGCTCGAGAGCGGCAAGCTGCTGCAGTTCCCGACCGTCATCGGTTCGGTGGTCGCGATCGTCAACCTCGACGGCGTCAAGGCCGACGAGCTGAAGCTGACCGGCCCGATCGTCGCCGACATCTACCTCGGCAAGATCGCCAAGTGGAACGACCCGGCGATCGCCAAGCTGAACCCGGACGTCAAGCTCCCCGACCTCGCCATCCTGCCGGTCTACCGTTCGGACGGCTCGGGCACCACCTACGTGTTTACCACCTACCTCTCGGCCGTCTCGGCGGATTGGAAGGGCAAGGTCGGCGCGGCGACCTCGGTCAAGTGGGAAGCCGGCAACGGCGCCAAGGGCAACGACGGCGTCGCCGGCGCGGTCAAGAACGCCAAGGGCGCGATCGGCTACGTCGAGTACGTCTACGCCTCGGCCAACTCGCTGGTCACCACCGAGCTCGAGAACAAGGCCGGCAAGTTCGTCAAGCCGACCGTTCCGTCGTTCCAAGCCGCCGCGGCGGCCGCCGATTGGGACAACGCCAAGAACTTCAACGCTTCGATGATCGACACCAAGGGCGACACCGCCTGGCCGATCGTCTCGGCG
>JAAYVT010000040.1 GCA_012517025.1 Phyllobacteriaceae bacterium
GAGGCGGCGGATCTCGGGCTTCGCCGCCGGCATCTCGTCCTCGATCGCGAACAGGCGGGCGACCACCCGCTCGACGTTGCCGTCGACCACGGTCGCCGGCCGATCGAAGGCGATCGCCGCGATCGCCGCCGCCGTGTAGGGGCCGACGCCGGGGAGCGCGAGGAGGCCCGCTTCGGTCTCGGGAAACCGTCCGCCGTGATCGCGCACCACCGCCTCGGCGCAGGCCTTCAGGTTGCGGGCGCGGGAATAGTAGCCGAGCCCCGCCCAGGCCTTCATCACGTCGGCCTCGTCGGCGGCGGCGAGATCGCGGACGGTCGGCCAGCGCGCCGTGAAGGCTTCGAAGTAGCTCTTCACCGCCGCCACGGTGGTTTGTTGCAGCATGATCTCGGAGAGCCACACCCGATAGGGGTCGGCGACCTCGCCGTGGCGGCGATCGGTGGGCGACACCCGCCACGGCAGCCGGCGGTGATGCCGGTCGTACCAGGCGAGGAGATCGGCGGCGGCGGGAGCGGGGAGGGGCGCGTGCATCCCCTTCCCCTAGCGCGGGGAGAACGGGGAGAAAAGGCCGGTCGTCTTGCGTCCGTCGCCGACCGTCGGCATCGTGCCGACATGGCGATTCGGTCCACCGCTTCCGCACCCCCGCGACGTCGACGCGGCGCTCTCGCCGTCGGCGAGCTGCTCGGCGACGTGCTCGGCCCCGCCGCCAAGAAGCGCGGCTTCGCCTCCACCGATCTCTTCGCCCATTGGGCCGACGTCGTCGGCGCGGCCTATGCCGACGCCACCCGCCCCGAGCGCCTCGCCTGGCCGCGTCGCCTCGACGACGGCGGCGAGCCCGCCTTCGAGCCGGCCACCCTGATCGTGCGCTGCGAAGGCGCCCGCGCCCTGATGCTGCAGCACGACACCCCGCGCATCCTCGAGCGCATCAATGCCCACTTCGGCTTTTGCGCCGTGGCGCGCTTGAAGATCGTGCAGAAGCCGATCGAGCACCTCGGTCCCGCCCGTCCGCCGCGTCCGCGCGCCCTCGGAGCGGCGGAGGAGGCGCGCGTCGTCGATCTCACCGCCGGCATCGCCGACGACGGCCTGCGCGCCGCGCTCGCCCGTCTCGGCCGCGCCGTCGCCGCCCAGCGCCGGTGAGCCGGCCGCGCCGCCTGTCGCGCCGCGAACATGGGGATTTCCGGCGATGACGGTTGCGTGAGCACGGTACGAGGGGCGACGTCTCGCCACATTCGGGCTAAAGAAGGATGAGATCCGGCGCGATCCCGCGACGGAGACCCGTTTGTCCGAGGACCCGTCCCCGATGCTCAGCCGTCGCCGCCTTCTCGAAACTTCCGCCCTGGCGCTCCTGTCGCTCGCCGCCGCCCCCGCCGCTCACGCGCAGGGCACCTTCGACCCCGCCGAGCTGATGAAGCCCGGCGTGCTGCCGGAGATGGCGCTCGGCAAGGCCGACGCGCCGGTGACCGTGATCGAATACGCCTCGATGACCTGCGGCCACTGCGCCCATTTCCACGAGACCGTCTTCCCCTACCTCAAGGAGAAGTACGTCGACACCGGCAAGGTCTATTTCGTCTACCGCGAGTTCCCGCTCGATCCGCTCGCCGCCGCCGTCTCGATGCTCGCCCGCTGCGCCCCCGGCGATCGCTATTTCGAGATGACCAAGCTGTTCTTCGACAAGCAGACGGATTGGATCCGCGCCGACGATCCGGTCGAGGCGTTGTTCCAGGTCGCCAAGCAATCGGGCTTCACCCGCGACACCTTCAAGACCTGCCTGACCGATCAGAAGCTGCTCGACGGCATCACCGCCAACCGCACCCGCGGCGCCGACGTCTTCAAGATCGACGGTACCCCGACCTTCTTCGTCAACGGCAAGAAGATCGTCGGCATTTCGACCACCGCCGAGTTGGACGAGGCGATCGCGCCCTTCCTCAAGGGCTGATCGCGCCGTCCGCCGGGGGAGGGGAGGAGAGCCCGTGCGCTTCACCCGTCTGAGGCTCGCGGGCTTCAAGACCTTCGTCGAGCCGACCGAGTTCCTGATCGAACCCGGTCTGACCGGCGTGGTCGGCCCGAACGGCTGCGGCAAGTCCAATCTCGTCGAGGCCCTGCGCTGGGTCATGGGCGAGAATTCGTGGAAGTCCATGCGCGCCTCGGGCATGGACGACGTCATCTTCGCCGGCTCCGGCCGGCGACCGGGGCGCAATTCGGCCGAGGTCACCCTCACCGTCGACAATTCCGAGCGCCGCGTCGGCATGGCGCTCGCCGACGCCGACACCCTCGAGGTCTCCCGCCGCATCGAGCGCGAAGCCGGCTCCAGCTATCGCATCAACGGCCGCGACGTCCGCGCCCGCGACGTCCAGCTGCTGTTCGCCGACGCCTCCACCGGCTCGCGCTCCCCCGCCATGGTCCGTCAGGGCCAGATCGGCGAGCTGATCGCCGCCAAGCCGGTCTCCCGCCGCGCCGTGCTCGAGGAGGCCGCCGGCATCTCCGGCCTGCACTCCCGCCGGCACGAGGCGGAAATCCGTCTGAAGGGCGCCGAGCAGAACCTCGAGCGCGTCGAGGACGTGCTGACCGAGTTCGAGAGCCGGGTCGAGAGCCTGAAGCGCCAGACCCGTCAGGCGGTGCGCTATCGCACCCTCTCCGCCGAAATCCGCGAGGCGGAGGCGACCATCTCCCATCTGAAGTGGCGCGAGGCGCTCGCCCGCGAGGACGAGGCGGCGCGCGAGCTCGCCGACGCCGCCCGGGTGGTCGAGGAGCGCACCCTCGCCCAGGCCCGCGCCGCCC
>JAAYVT010000499.1 GCA_012517025.1 Phyllobacteriaceae bacterium
CCTGCTGCATCTGATCGCCGACGCGCTCGACGTGACCCGCCTGCAGTCGGGGCTGCCGACGCTGCGCCGGGAGGTGTTCGACCTCGGCGCGATGATCGAGGAGGTCGCCGCGATCAATCGGCCGGCCGCCGCGACCAAGGGCGACGGTCTCGTCGTCGCGGCGGATCTGCCCGCCGTCGGCTTCGTCGGCGATCGCAATCGCCTGCGCCAGATCCTGATGAACCTCGTCGGCAACGCGATCAAGTTCACCCGCGACGGCACGATCCGGATCGAGGCGTGGGTCGAGCGGCCCGCCGGGGCGGCTCCGACCGTGGAGATCGCGGTGGTCGACAGCGGCATCGGCATCGCGCCGGAGGAGATCGAGCGGGTCTTCGAGGAATTCGTGGCGCTCGACAGCGCCGATGCGCGCATTCCGCAGGGCAGCGGCCTCGGCCTCGCCATCGCCCGACGTCTGGCCGAGCTGATGGGGGGGACGCTCACCGCGACCAGCCGGATCGGCGCCGGCAGCCGTTTCGTGCTGACGTTGCCGTTCGAGACCGCCGCGACGCCGGCGGTTCCCGCCTCGCCGGAGGGGGCCGCGCGCTCGGCGCGTCCGCGCGCCGGCCTCCGCGTCCTGCTGGTCGAGGACAACCCGACCAATCGGTTGGTGACCGGAGAGATGTTGGCGGCGCTCGGCGTCGAGGTCGAGGAAGCGGAGGACGGCGAGATCGGCGTCGCGAAGGCGACGGACGAGCGCTTCGATCTGATCCTGATGGACCTCGGCATGCCGAAGCTCGACGGGCGTGCGGCGACGCGCGCGATCCGGGCGAACGCCGACGCGGCGTCGCGAGACGTGCCGATCGTCGGGCTCACCGCGCACGCGCTGCCGGGGGTGGAGGACGAGCTCGTCGCCGCCGGGATGAACCGCTGTCTCTACAAGCCGTTGCGGCTCGCCGATCTCAACGCTCTGCTGGTCGACCTCTTCGGCGCCGAAACGCGTCCGCGCGACGAAGAACCGGCCGGCCCGGCGGAGGTCGACGACCCGTCGGTGCTCGAATTCGCCGAACTCTCCGAGCTCTCCGAGCTGCTCGGGCAAGATCGCCGCGTCGCCCGCCTCGACGCCTTCCGCGACGAGATCGGGCGGACGACGGCGGCCCTGGCGGCGTCGTCGCTCGTCGAACGCGGCGCCGCCGCCCATCGGTTGGCCGGGTCGGCCGCCGTTTTCGGCACCGAACGGCTGCGCACGACGGCGTCGGCGCTGGAGGCGGCCTGCGCCGGCGGCGAAGAGGGGGAGGTGGCGCGACGCACGGCCGCGTTCATCGCGGCGGCGGACGTGACCGTCTCCGCCCTCGCCGAGCTCCTGGCCGACCTCCGCGACTGACCGGCGCCCTCAGAACGTCCGAACCGAGGAGGCGACCACGCCGAGTTGCCGGGCCACGTCGACGAGGTTGGTCGAGCGGCTGTCGTAACAGGCGAGCGCGTCCTCGGGCATGATCCAGGGGTCGTATTCGTCGCGATCGGCGCGGCGCAGCAGGTCCTCGAGGCGGCGCTCGACCACGATCGAAGAGCCGGTGATCGGGTTGCGGGTGAACAGAACCACCGTGCGATCGGCATTGGTCAACGCCGTCCCGCCGACGCAGTTCATGCCGATCGCCGCCTGCAGGAAGCGGGTGCCCCAGCGCAGCTCGCGCGCGTCCTTGCCGTTGAGCGATTGCGCGTTGGAGGTGGCGGGAACCGTCAGGTTCGACAGGAACACCTTCACCCCCGCCGGCGAGATCGGCGAGGGCTTCATCACCGCTTCCTGGAAGCAGCCGCGCGAGGGAACGTCGACCTGGTCGCCGGCGAGCAGGATGACGTCGGCATAGGCGCGGCCGGCGATCGCGGGCCGCAGGTCGTAGGTCGACCGGCGGGTTCCGCGCAGCACCGTCACGCGCGACAGATCGGCGTCCGGCCGGATGCCGCCGGCGGCGCGCAGCGCCCGCGACAGGCGACGGTCGTCGCCCGCCGCGCCGATCGCCGCCAGCCGTTCGCCCTCGGTGCGGGTCGCCGTCGGTCCGCCGATCTCGTAGGCGCCGGGCTCGAAGACGGCGCCGCCGACGAACACCCGGGCGGCGGCGAATTCCATCAGGCGGACCGAGACCTGCGGCGCGGTCGGATAGGTCCCGGCGGCGACCA
>JAAYVT010000500.1 GCA_012517025.1 Phyllobacteriaceae bacterium
AGGCCGCGCCGCCGTTTCACCCATTCCACCAGCACCCAGGGGTCATGGGCGAAGGCGGCTTCGACCGCGCCGACGTTCCAGACGCCGCCGGCCTCCGGGACGTGCAGCCCGACCGCCATGCAGTCGCCCCGGCGCGCCCGCTCGAGCCCGTCGAGTGCGCCGTCGAGAAACGATGCGATCCCCGACCGCGATCGCCGCAGCGCCCATTCCAGCAACGGATCGTGCCCGCCGGCGAAGATCAGCGGCACCGCCGGTCGGTTCTCTCGGGGCTCCGGCGCTTCGGCCGTGCCGGCGAGCGTCGATCGAATCCAGTCGCCGACCTCGGATTTCGGAAACAACAGCTTTCCGGTGACCTTGCGGTACGGAATCGTTCCGGTGGCGACGAGGTCGTAGACCTTGCGCTCCTTGACCCGCAACAGCGCGGCGACCTCTCGTGTGGTCAGAAATTCGGGCATGTCCATCGGAGGTTGTGGGAGATTTCGGAAAGTTTGCAGGAGTTCACAGGGCCTCGCAAGCCGCCGCGAGGACCTCTTTGGAGCGATTTTCACACCGGCGGCGCGCCCGTCGGCGGTGTTTCGCTCACGACGGCGCGGTCGTCGCCCACAGGTCGGTCAGGTCGGACCGGCGGGCGAGATCGGCGACCGTCGCCCAGATCCCCACCGGATCGACGATCGGCGTCGAACGGAACTGCGAGACGACCCGCGCCGGGGTGCCGGCGAGGATCGCGATGCGGTCGGCGAGGCGGACCGCCTCGGCCGGATCGTGGGTGACGAACAGCGCCGAGACGCCCGATTCCTCGACCAGATCGCGCAACAGCCCCTGCAGCGAGCGGCGGCGCGCCGGATCGAGAGCGGCGAAGGGCTCGTCGAGCAGCACCACGTCGGGCCGGATCACGAAGGCCCGCGCGATCGCCACCCGCGCCTGCATGCCGCCGGAGAGCTCGGCCGGCCGCTTGTCGACGTCCTCGCGGCGGAACCCCAGCCGCGCCAGCCATCGCCGCGCCTCGTCGCGGGCGTCGCGCCGCGATCGGCCGATCGCCTCCAGCGGCAGCGCCGCGTTGTCGAGGGCGCTCTCCCAGGGCAGCAGATGCGGCGCCTGGAACACCATGGCGGTGCGCAGGCCGTCGTTGGCGACCCGTCCCCGGCTCGGCCGGAGAAACCCGGCGGCGAGCCGCAGGATCGTCGTCTTGCCCGCCCCGGACGGGCCGAGCAGCACCACCAGTTCGCCACGCGACACGGTCAGATCGACGCCGGCGAGGATCCGCCCGGTACCGATCGCGAAGGAGACGTCTTCGAAGGCGAGCATCAGATCTCCTCCCGAATGGCGCCGATGCCGACGCAGGTGGGGGCGGGGCTCGTCTCCTTCGCCGTGCCCTCGCGATGGCCGGCGATCCAACGCCGGAGCGGTCCGAGCACGAGCCCGTCGGAGACCAGCAGGAAGACGACGACGAGGACGATCCATGCCATCGCCTCGGCGAGGTCGAGGGGGGCACGGGCGGTGGCGAAGGCGCCGCCGATGCCCGAGCCGTCGCCGAGCACCTCGGCCGTCAGCGCCACCTTCCAGGAGATGGCGAAGGCGGTGGAGAGCGCCGGCGCGACGTGCACCGCCAGCTCCGGCAAGAGCAGGCGGAAGAACCGCGTCCGCGCCGGTAGGCGGAACACCGTCGCCATTTCCGCGAGCCCCGGATCGCGCGCCCGCATCCCCTGCAGGGTGGCGGCGAAGACGATCGGAAAGGCGGTGATCGTCACCGTGAACAGCGGCGCCACCAGACCGGTGCCGAACCACAGAAAGGCGAGCACGATCCAGGCGACCGGCGGCACGCCGAGGATCGCGGTGATCGGGGCGGCGAGGAGCCCGCCGAGCGGCCGCGCCGTGCCGCCGACGAGCCCGAGCGCGAAGCCGATCAGGGTCCCCAACCCGGCCCCGCCGATCGCGTGGACGAGCGTCACCGCGAGTGCCGAGACCGCCGCCCCGCTCGTCACCACCCGCCCGAGCGCCCGGCCGGTGTCGACGAGCGACGGCAACACGAAGGGACCGGCGGTGGCGTGCACCAACGCCCAACCGCCGGCGAGCAAGGCGAGCCCGAGGGCCGGCCACACCGCCCTGAACGGGGAGCGATCCGGTGCCGCCATCGCTCAGAGATCCAGATAATAGTCGTCGGGCGGCAACCGGCCGCCGACCGCGTCGGGTTCGAGTTCGAGCAGAGCCGAATAGAAGGCGATCAGTTCGGCCTTCGCCTCCTGCGCCGAGACCACGTCGATCTTCAGGAAGGGGAAGGCCTTCTCGAAGATCGGCGCCCGCATCTGCATGGTGCGCTCGGCGAGTTTCGCCGCCGCCGGCGGGTCGGCGAGCACTCGCTCCTTCGCCGGCACCAGACCGGCACGCAACGCCGCGAGCACCTCCGGGCTGTCGTCGATCAGGCTCTGGTGCAGCGCCACCCCGGCCATCGGGATGCGCGCCCGGCCCTTGTGCCGGCCCCACACCTCGTTGAGGTCGAAGGCGCGGCGCAGCACTCGCCCCTCCTTGCCTGCCATCAGGATGGCGGCGGTCGCCGGCGGCTCTGACAGGATCGCGGTGTCGGCCTTGCCGGCGGCGAGCATCTGCGCCGCCTCCATCGGCGTCTGCACGTAGGAGAGGTTCAGGTCCTTCTCCGGATCCATCCCCTCCATCTTGGCGATGGCGCGGAAGGTCAGATCGGGCATGTCGTGGCGGAAGAAGCCGAGGATCGGCTTGCCGGCGAGGTCACCGAAGGAGCGGATCGACGGATCGGCGGTGATCACCGACAGATGCCCCATGCCGACCAGGCAGAGCAGCTTCAGCGGCATGCCGCGCGCCACCAGATTGGCCGGCACGTGGCTGGGCGTGGTGAAGAGTTTCACCCGCCCCGAGACGATGCCGGCGCGAAGGTCGTCGGTGGTCCGCCACAGCCGTTCGGTCGCCCCCGGCGCGGCGGCGGCGAGCCCGCCGCTCTCGACGAGA
Source organism: Phyllobacteriaceae bacterium (assembly GCA_012517025.1). Taxonomy (GTDB): domain Bacteria; phylum Pseudomonadota; class Alphaproteobacteria; order Rhizobiales; family Ancalomicrobiaceae; genus Pinisolibacter. The sequence goes on from JAAYVT010000500.1 coordinate 2,980, forward strand.
TCGGCGAGCACCACCGACGAGCCGTTCGGCGCCAGCAGGATCTCCAGGTTCTGGGCCGGCGCGGCGACGGCGCGACCGGCGAGGCCGAGCGAGGCGGCGGCGCCGGCGAGGAAGGTTCGGCGATCGAGGGACGGCATCAACGCGAGCTCCTGACGGGGAAGGGAAGGGGAGTGGATCGGCCGGGATCACGGCCCCGCCGGTCGAGCGCCGCGACGGCGTCGACGACCGTCGCGGCGACGGTGCGGCCGCGATCGTCGAGGCCGCTCCACCGGGCCTGCCAGCGGTTGCGCGGGTCGATCTCGATCAGCTTGGCGCCGCCCGGCACCTCGGTGTCGTCGCGGACGAGACCGCGCAGGATGCCGTCGATCGGCGCGGTCACCACCGCGCGGCCGAGCCGGCCGACGATTTGATCGCGGAACACCCGCGCGCCGATCGGGAAGGCGGTGCGCCAGACGCCGGCGTCGGCGGCCCGCGCGAAGCGATCGCCGCCGTGACCGCCGAGCGGTGGGGGAGACCCGTCCGGCGCCTCGGTGGAACCTCGGGTCAGAAGGACCCCGAAGCGGTCCGGACGGGTCTCGATCGCGACGTCGCAGTCGAGCCCGGCGGAAAACCCCGGCCCGAGCCCGATGCTCGACGACGCGAAGGGGCGCAGATCGGGCGTCACCGCGTATTTGTGCAGGCGGGCGTCGATCAGCAGGTCGAAACGCCCGAGCGGCAGGAGGTCGGCGAGCCCCATCCGGGTGATCGCCACCGTGTGCGCCGTCGCGGTCGCGGCGATGAGCCCGATCAACCCGTCGACGGCGACGGCCCGCACGCCTTCGAGCACCGCCTCTTCACCCCACAACGCGTCGTGGAAGGCCATGCCGCGCCGGAGCACCGGCGGCAGCGGGTCGTGCGACAACACCACCCCCCGTCCGCCCCGGCACAGCGCGACGGCGATCGCCGAGGCGATCTCGTTGGTTCCGAGCACCACCACCGGCGGCGGTCGGGAGACGATCGAGGCGTAGACGGGCGAATGCGGCATGGCGGCTCTCGTTTCATGTAAATGAATTACACAACGACTGAGAAAGCAATGGCCATACCACCGCACGGGGTGCATCATGGCCGCGCATCCGACGCCGATGTCCTCGAAAATATCGTTGAAAATCGGGGAATTCGGTGCGGAGCATGGTGGCGGAGCACCGCCGTGGGGTCTGTCGGGAATCCGACAGCGTCATGTATATTGTGGGAACAACGTCCGACGGAGAGGGCGATGAACGCGATCGAACCGCGAGAATTCCGCGAGCCGGCGACCCGC
>JAAYVT010000501.1 GCA_012517025.1 Phyllobacteriaceae bacterium
TCGAGCTCCAGCGCCTCGCGGTTGGCGTCGAGATAGGCGCGCGGGAAATGCGCCCTCAGCAACGCCACACCGTGCCGGACCGCCGGCATGCAGAGCGCGTCGACGTGAGCGTCCTCGGAGCGGCGGATCGCCCGCTCGTCGAGCCGGCTCGACGCCAGGAAGTCGAACGGATAGGCGGCGCCGGAATGCGGCGAATCGATCAGCAGCGGAGCGACCAACCGTTCCGGCAGATGCAGCTCGAACGGCGGGTGCTCGACGAAGTCCCGAACGATCCGCAAGCCTCGATCTCCCCGCCCCGACATCCGCCCGAACGCGGATCCACCGCGAACAATTTGCCTTTCGCCGGCGTTCCTGTCCACAATGTCGCATCTCCGCGTCGAACCGCGGGGGGTCGGTGCATCGCCGTTTCACCGGATGTTTACCGCGTGCGCTCCTTATGGAGAGCGAACTCGTCAAGACTGGAACACACGAACATGGACCCGATGGCGCGCATCATTCTCGCCGAGGACGACAACGACATGCGCCGGTTCCTGGCCAAGGCCCTGGTCAACGCCGGCTACGAAGTGGTGTCCTACGACAACGGCCGCAGCGCCTACGAACGCCTGCGCGAGGAACCCTTCACCCTGCTGCTCACCGACATCGTCATGCCGGAGATGGACGGCATCGAGCTCGCCCGCCGCGCCACCCAGCTCGATCCCGATCTCAAGGTGATGTTCATCACCGGCTTCGCCGCCGTCGCGCTCAACCCCGACAGTCAGGCCCCCAAGGAAGCCAAGATCCTCTCCAAACCCTTCCATCTGCGCGACCTCGTGCGCGAGGTGGAGAAGCTGCTGGCCGCCTGAAGCGGTCCGAAACGGCCGACGCGCGGGAACTTTCCCACAGGCGCGTCGACGGGCTTGCGGGGGAAACGAAACCCCGTTATAGACCCCCTCGCCGCACCGATCCCGATGGTGCGGCACCGAGTGGTTCGGGCGTGTAGCTCAGCGGGAGAGCACTACGTTGACATCGTAGGGGTCACAGGTTCGATCCCTGTCACGCCCACCATCCTCCGCTCCGCTCTCGACGTTGCGATCTCGACGCCGCTCGGGGCTCGCGAGACCGGTCGAATGTCGATGGTTCCCCTCATCCCTCCGGCACCCGACGCCTCCGCTCCGCGAGGCGGCGTCCTTCCGCCGCGACGGCTCGCTCCGGTCCTCCGCCCTCGCTCCGCTCACCGCCGAGAACGCCCATGATTCGAGACGACGTCGCCGCCCGAGGCCAGGAGATCGCCGCGCGGGCGCGGCATTGGCTCGACGAACGAGCGCTGCCGTTGTGGAGCGACGCCGGCTTCGACGCCGCCAACGGCGTCTTCCACGAGCGACTCGACTTCGCCGGTCGTCCCGCCGAGGACGCGCCGCGCCGGCTGATGGTGCAGGCCCGCCAGATCTCGGTCTTCGCCCGCGCCGCGCTGGAGGACGGCTTCGCCCTCGGCCGCGACCTCGCGGTGACCGCCGCCGAGAACATGATCGATCGCTGGCTCGCCGCCGACGGCGCCCCCGGCTGGGTGTTCTCGGTCGACCCCGACGGCGCCGTCGTCGACCCCTGCCGCGATCTCTACGCCCACGCCTTCGTGCTCTACGGCCTCGCCTGGGCCCACCGTCTCGACCCGAGCGACCGCATCGTCGCCGCCGTCGACGACACCCTCGTCTTCCTCGACACCGCCTTCGCCGACCCGATCGCCGGCGGCTGGTGGGACCACCTGCCGGTCGGCGGCCCCCGCCGCAGCCAGAACCCGCACATGCATCTGTTCGAGGCGTTGCTGGAGCTGCACGAAGCCGGCCTCGGCGACGACGCCGTGCTCGACCGCTGCCGCGCCCTCGACGCGCTCGCCGCCACCCGCTTCCTCGCCGCCGACCGCTCGGTGCTGCGCGAGGACTTCGCCGCCGACTGGACCGTCGCCCCGAGCGAGGGCGAGGGCCGGGTCGAACCCGGCCACCTGCTCGAATGGGCCTGGCTGCTGCGCCGCTTCGAGACGGCGACCGGCGAGGATCGCGGCGACCGGGTCGCTCCGCTGATCCGCACCGCGCTCGACAAGGGCATCGATCGGGCGACCGGCCGCATCGTCGACGAGATCGGCGAGGACGGTCGCCTGCTCCGCGCCTCCAGCCGCAGCTGGCCGCACGCCGAGGCCTGCAAGGCGTTGGCGACCGAGATCCTGCGCGGCCGTGGCGAGCTCGCCGGCGACCTCGTCGCCGTCGCCGCAAGGCTGCTCGAAGCCCATTGCCGCACCGAATTCCACGGCGGTTGGATCGACCATCTCGACGCCGAAGACGCCCCGATGAGCCCGGCGATGCCGGCGAGCACGCTCTATCACGTCTACGGTGGGTTGAAGGCGGTGGAGAGCGTGTTCGCCCCGCGAGGGTAAACGGATCCTTCACCGCACCGGCCAAATCCGTTTGCATTCACCGAGGGAATGCGGTCCCCTGTCGGCTGGGGGCGACGATCCCGCTCGGCATCGAACCGTTCCGCGCGTCGGACCGAGGTTCGATTTCCGGCGGGCCGGCCGAACTGGGACCATGGTGGCATCCGCGTATCGAACGACCCGACGAGGCCCCGTGCCCGTCCGCGAAACGACGCTCCTCGCGCGCGGCCTCGGCGCCGCCGGCCTTTCGCTCGCCTGCCTTTTCGCCGCGATGCCGTCGGCACACGCCTTCGATCTCTTCGGGATCCACCTCTTCGGCGAGCGCACGCCGCCCGACGATCTCTCCCCCGACGCCCAGCCCTACACCGTCGAGTTGACCGCGACCGACTCGGAGCTCGAGAAGCCGTTGCGCGCCGCCTCGGCGCTGGTTTCCGACGCCTCCGGCCGGCCGCCGCCGTCGACCGCCGCCTTCCTCGCCCGCGCCCGGGGCGACTATGCCGGCCTCCTCGCCGGCTTGCGCGACCTCGGCCGCTGGGGCCCGGTGATCGCCATCGAGGCCGACGGCCGCCGGGTCGAGACCATTCCGCCCGACGCCACCCTGCCGCATCCGGTCGCGGTGACGATCCGGGTCGACCCCGGCCCGCGCTTCACCTTCGGCCGGGTCGCGATCACCAACCGCCCGCCGCTCGACGCCGACGCCCTCGCCGATCCGCGCCTCGCCACCCCCGAGCGCGCCGGCCTCGGCGAAAGCGAGACCGCCCGCGCCGACGCCGTGCTCGCCGCCGAGCGCGCACTGGTCGACGGCTGGAAACGTCTCGGCCATCCCGAGGCCAAGGCGACCGAGCGGCGTCTGGTCGCCCACCACGACACGAACACCCTCGACGTCGAGATCGGCGTCGACCCCGGCCCCGCCGCCACCTTCGGGGCGGTGCGCGTCTCCGGCACCGAACTGATGGATCCCGAGTTCGTCGCCGCACGGGCCGGCATCCCGACCGGCGAGCGGTGGGATCCGGCGAAGGTCAAGGCGGCGGAGAAACGCCTGCGCGATCTCGACGTCTTCGCCTCGAGCCGCCTGGTCGAGGACGACGCGGTCGCCGCCGACGGCAGCCTCGGGCTGAACGCGGCGCTGGCCGAGCGCCCGCTCCACGTCTTCGGCTTCGGCGCCTCCTATTCCACCCTCGACGGCGCCGGCGTCGAGGGCTGGTGGCAGCACCGCAACCTCTTCGGCCACGGCGACCGCCTGCGCTTCGAGGGCCGGGTCAGCGGCATCGACACGGTGAACCCGCGCGATCTCACCTGGAAGGGCGGCGTCTCGTTCCTGCGCCCCGGCGTGTTCACCCCGATGACCGACCTGATGATCGCGCTCGAGGGATCCCGCGAGGTGGTTGATCCCTATACCGAGGAGAAGATCGCCGGCCGCATCGGCCTCGCCCACGAGTTCTTCCCCGAACTGAAGGGCAAGGTCGCGGTGAATCTCGAGGCCGACAAGGTCGAGGACGGCTTCGGCAAGCGCGACCTGACCGTCCTCAGCCTGCCCTCCGAGCTCGCCCTCGACCGCGCCGACGACAAACTCGAGCCGACCACCGGCTACCGGCTGAAGGGCGCAGCCGAACCCTTCCACGAATTCCGTCTCGGCTCTTCCGGCGCGATCTTCCGCCTCGACGCCTCGGCCTACTATCCGCTCGACGCCGATCGCCGCTTCGTCGTCGCCGGACGTGCCGCGATCGCCTCGATCGTCGGCGCCGATGCCGACCGCATGCCGGCCGACCGGCTGTTCTTCGCCGGCGGCGGCGCCTCGGTGCGCGGCTTCGCCTATCGCAGCCTCGGACCCACCAATGCCGCCGGCAAGGTCGTCGGCGGTCTGTCGCTGGTCGAGGCCTCGCTCGAGCTCCGGATGAAGGTGACCGACAGTTTCGGCGTCGTCCCCTTCGTCGACATGGGCGCCGCCGGGGCGAAGAGCACGCCCGACTTCGACGAGGCGCCGCGCTTCGGCGCCGGCGTCGGGCTGCGCTACTATACGGGCCTCGGCGCCATCCGCGTCGATCTGGCCACCCCGATTTCGCCCAAACGCGGCGATCCGAAGTTCGGTCTCTACATCGGTCTCGGAGAGAGCTTCTGATGGCCCGTCGCCTCGCCGCCCTCCTCCTCGGCCTCTTCGTCCTCGCCGGCGGCGTCGCCCTCGCCGACGAGGCCTCCGATCGGTCCTGGCTGGTCGGCTGGGTCGAGAAGACCATTTCCACCCCCGACCGCCAAATCCGCCTCGGCCGCATCGACGGCGCGCTCTCTTCCGACGTGCGTCTCGAAAGCATCACCATCGCCGACCGGCGCGGTGTGTGGTTCGCGATCCGCGACGTCCATCTGGTGTGGAGCCGCGCCGACCTCCTGAAGGGCCGCCTCACCGTCGCCTCGCTCGACGCCGGCTCGATCGAGATGACGCGCAAGCCCGATCCGGCGACCGGCGAGGCGGCGACCGACGACGCTTCCGCCGACTTCGCCCTGCCCGACTTGCCGGTGGCGGCCTCGATCGGCCGCATCTCGGTGCCGACGGTGCGGCTGCCGGCCGAGGTCGCTGGGCGCCCGACGGTGCTGTCGATCGCCGGGCGCGGGCGACTCGACGGCGGTGATCTCGACGTCGACCTCTCCGCCACCCGCATCGAGCCGCAGGGCGGCTCCTTCTCGCTGACCACGACCTACGCCGAGAAGACCCGCCGCATCGCCCTCGCGCTCGCGCTCCACGAGCCGAAGGGCGGCCTGCTCTCGACCATCCTGGCACTGCCCGGCGAACCGCCGATCGGCTTCGCCATCCGCGGCGACGCGCCCATCGACACCTTCACCGCCGCCATCGGCCTCGACGCCGACGGCAAGCCCCTGCTCGCCGGCCGCGCCGAGACCAAACTCGACGGCACCGACCGCACCTTCGCCGTCGACGTCGACGGCTCGCTCGAGGATCTGGTCGGTCGCGGCGGTGCCCTCACCGGCGGCGGCAGCGAGCTGCATCTCTTCGCCCGCCGCTCCGCCGACGGCACGATCCGCCTCGATCGGGCGAGATTGAAGACCGGCGCCGCGAGCTTCGACGCCGCCGGCGGCTACGTGCCCACCGACGCCGGCACGGCCATCGCCCTCGACCGTCTGGCGGTCGCCTGGAAGACCGCGAGCCTCGAGCTCGCGCGTCCGACGACGATCCGCATCGCCGACGGCACCGTCACCGTGCCGCCGTCGAGCCTGCGCCTCGGCCTTTCCGACGCGAAGACCTTCGGCACCATCGACGTCGCCGGCAGCGCCGGCCGCGACCTCGCCCTCGACGTGACCGCCCGCCGCCTGCCGCTGGCGATCGCCCGCGTCGCCGCGCCCGATCTCGGCGCCGACGGCACCGTCGCCCTCGACGCCCACGTGGCGGGACCACGCAAGGCCCCGACCGTCGCCTGGAAACTGATCGGCGAGGAACTTTCCACCGCCGCCGCCCGCGCCGCCCACCTGCCACCGGCGAAAGTGACGGCGCGCGGCGACTTCGCCGCGAACGCCACCACCCTCGACGCCACCGCCGCCCTCGGTCCCGACGCGACGGCGACCGCGAAAGGTCGGGTGCCGCTTTCCGGCGACGGCCTCGCCCTCGACGTCGCCGCCCGGCGCGTCCCCCTCGCCTTCGCCGACGGCGTCGCCCCCGGTCTCGGCGGACGCGGCGCCTTCGCCCTCGACGCCCAGGTCGGCGGTTCGCTCGCCGCCCCGACCGCCGCCTGGAAGGTGACCGGCGCCGGGCTCTCGATCGCCGGCGGTCGCGCCGCCCGCCTGCCGGCCGCCGACCTCACCGCCTCCGGCGCCTTCGCCGCCGACGCCACCACCCTCGACGCCGCCGTCACCCTCGGCGCCGACGCCGGCCTGACCGCGAAGGGGCGCCTGCCCTTCACCGGCGACGGCCTCGCCCTCGACCTGACCGCGCGACACGTCCCGCTCGCCTTGGCCGACGGCGCCTCGCCCGGCCTCGGCGGACGCGGCACGCTCTCGGCGACGGCGACCGCGACCGGCTCCCTCGCCGCCCCGCAGGTCGACTGGAAGGTCGCCGGCGAGACGTTGAGCGTGGCGGCGACCCGCGACGCCGGCCTCGCCCTGCTGACCCTCGCCGCGAACGGCCGGCTCGACCGGACCGCGACCACGCTCACCGCCACCCTCGCCGACCGCGATCGCATCAAACTCTCCGCCGACGGCCGCGTACCGCTGGACGGCGGCGATCTCGCGATGAAGATTCGCGGCTCGCTCTCCCTCGCCCTCGCCGACGCGACCTTGCGCGAGCGCGGCGCCAGAGCGACCGGCCGCGCCGACCTCGACGTCGCGGTCGCCGGTCCGCTCGCCGCGCCGAAGCCGACCGGCACGATCACCCTCGCCGACGGCACCTTCACCGATCCGGAGACCGCGATGCGCCTCTCCGGCATCGGCGCGCGCCTCCGCATGAGCGGCGACCGCGTGACCGTCGAGGATCTCCACGCGACGACCGGCAAGAACGGCAGCGTCGCGGTGCGCGGCGGGGTCGGGCTCGGAGCGGACCTTCCGGCCGATCTGACCCTGACGCTGCGCGGCGCCAATCTCGCCTACGGCGACGTCCTGCGCACCGAGGTCGGCGGCGAGCTGCGCCTCACCGGCCCGATCGCCCGCGAACCGATGCTTTCCGGGCGCCTCGACCTCGGCCGCACCGA
>JAAYVT010000502.1 GCA_012517025.1 Phyllobacteriaceae bacterium
CTACCGCCGTGACGCCCACCCGATGGCGGTCATGGTCGGCACCGTCGGCGCTCTGGCGGCCTTCTATCACGACAGCTTGGACATCGCCGACCCGCATCAGCGGATGGTCGCGTCGATCCGCATGATCTCCAAGATGCCGACCATCGCGGCGATGGCCTACAAGTACTCGATCGGTCAGCCGTTCGTGTACCCGGACAACAGCCTCGACTACGCCTCGAACTTCCTGAAGATGTGCTTCTCGATTCCGTGCGAGGAGTACAAGGTCAACCCGATCCTCAGCCGGGCGCTGGACCGCATCTTCATCCTGCACGCCGATCACGAGCAGAACGCCTCGACCTCGACGGTGCGTCTGGCCGGTTCGTCGGGTGCCAACCCGTTCGCCTGCATCGCGGCCGGCATCGCCTGCCTGTGGGGCCCGGCGCACGGCGGCGCCAACGAGGCGGCGCTGCAGATGCTCCAGGAGATCGGCACCGTCGATCGCATCCCGGAATACATCGCCCGCGCCAAGGACAAGAACGATCCGTTCCGTCTGATGGGCTTCGGTCACCGGGTCTACAAGAACTACGATCCGCGCGCCAAGATCATGCAGAAGACCTGCCACGAGGTCCTCGGCACGCTCGGCATCAAGGACGATCCGCTGCTCGACGTCGCCGTCGAGCTGGAGAAGATCGCGCTGCACGATCCCTACTTCATCGAGAAGAAGCTCTACCCGAACATCGACTTCTATTCGGGCATCACCCTCAAGGCGATGGGCTTCCCGACCTCGATGTTCACCGTGCTGTTCGCCCTGGCGCGCACCGTCGGCTGGATCGCTCAGTGGAAGGAGATGATCGAGGACCCGCATCAGAAGATCGGTCGTCCGCGTCAGCTCTACACCGGCGCCCCGATGCGCGACTACATCGCCCTCGACGAGCGCAAGTGATCCGATCGGATCGCACGCGAAGAACGACGGAAGGCGCCCCACGGGGCGCCTTTTCGCATTTCCGGACAGCGACGCCGCGCTCGGGATCTCAGGACTCCGGCGCGATGCCGCGCAGCAGAAGATCGACCAGCACGGTGCGATCGCCGCGCGGTGCCGGGTTTCCCTTGGCCGCCCCCTCGCGCAACATCGCGTCGACGAGCAGACTGGCGTGGCCGTGTTCGCCCGCCCACAGCGCGGCGGCCAGCACCTCGGCGTCGCGGTCGCGGCGGACCATGCCCTGCGCCTGCCCGCCCGCGACGAGGCTCGCCAGGCGGGCGAAGGATGCCGTCGCCGCGCCGACGACGGCGGGATGGCGCGTCGCGTCGCACAATTCGGTCAGGAACATGGTGCGGAAGGCGCCGGGATGGCGTTCGGCGAAGGCGACGTACGCGAGACCGGCGGCGCGCAGTCGGGCACCGGCGTCGCTCCCCGCCGCCGCGACGGCCTTGCCCACCTCCGCGTCGAGGCGGGCGAAGGCGCGTTCGGCGATCGCCGCGAGCAAGTCGGCCTTGGCGGCGAAATGGCGATAGGCGGCGGTGTGGCTGACGCCGACGCTCTCCGCCACCTCGCGCAACGACACCTCGGTCGATCCGCGCGCCGCGATCATCGCCGTCGCCGCAGAGATCAACGCGTTCTCGAGATCGCCGTGGTGAACGCCCCGCCGCCCGGCTCCGGCCCCCGCTCCGCCCGCGCCGCTCTCCCGCTTCGTCCCCGCCATCTCGTCCTCTCGTCGGCCGGCGACTCGCCGTCGCATCGGCGTCGCCGTTTCGTCATCAGATCGATGTTGCCACTGGTCACTCGTTCGGTGCAAGATGTTGCCAGTGGAAACATGGAGGGTTGTATGGCTCGGATCCTGGTTCTCGACGGTCATCCACGGCAGGGGAGCCTCTCCGCCGCCCTCGCGGAACGCTACGCCGCCGCGGCGCGTGCCACCGGCCACGACTTGCGCACCCTCGCCCTCGCCGATCTGCCGGTCGGCGTCACCCCGCCCGACCATCGCCCGACCGGCGGGGCGGAGCCGGCCCCCTGGGTCGCGGCGGTCCAGGCGGACCTCGCCTGGGCCGAGCATCTGGTGATCGTCGCGCCGATGTGGTGGGGCAGCTTGCCGTCGGCGCTCGACGCGCTGATCGAGCAAGTCTTCTTGCCCGGCTTCGCCTTCCGCCATCACGAGACCGATCCGTGGTGGGATCGCCTGCTGACCGGCCGGTCGGCGCGGGTGATCCTGACCATGGACACCCCGCCGTGGGTGCTGCGTTGGCTGTGGCGCGATCCGATCGGCAATCGACTACGTCGGCAAGTGCTCGGCTTCGTCGGCTTCGCCCCGATCGCGATCACCCGGTTCGGACCGGTGCGCACCTCGACGCCGGCCCGCCGCGAAGGCTGGCTCGCCACGGTCGAGAGCCTCGGCCGGCGTGCCGCCTGAGGCACGAAGGCCCCGACCGCGCGAGCGATCGGGGCCTTCGAAATCGCGTCGGTCGCCCGCCCTCCCCCCGGACTCAGTGCAGGATCTGGCTGAGGAAGAGCTTGGTGCGCTCGTGCTTGGGGTCGGCGAAGAAGGCGTTCGGCTCGTTCATCTCGATGATCTGGCCGGCGTCCATGAAGATGACGCGGTCGGCGACCTGACGGGC
>JAAYVT010000503.1 GCA_012517025.1 Phyllobacteriaceae bacterium
GGCGTCGATTGAGTGATCATCGATGGTTGAAATCAATCCTCTCTCCACGGACGATGTCGTACCTTCCGGCGGGAACGCTCGCCGGACAGACGGAGGTCTGCGACCGATCGCCGCCTACTGCGGTCACCGGCCCGTGTTCGGTGTGGCCGTGTGCATCCAAAGCCTCGATCGCGAGGTCCAAGTTTCGTCCGCTCGGCCGGTTAGGTCGTGCAACTTCTTCGCCGGGTGCGACCGGGCCGCGAGCCCCGTCGCCGCTCTTCGCTTCATCAGGGAGTCCGCTTCGTGCACCAGGAACGCCTGACGCATCTGCGCCGATTGGAATCGGAATCGATCTTCATCATTCGAGAGGTCGCCGCCGAGTTCAAGAATCCGGTCATGCTCTATTCGATCGGCAAGGATTCGTCGGTGATGCTCCACTTAGCGATGAAGGCCTTCTTCCCCTCCAAGCCGCCCTTCCCGCTGCTCCACGTCGACACGACCTGGAAGTTCCGCGAGATGATCCGCTTCCGCGACGAGACCGCCGAACGGCTCGGGCTCGACCTCATCGTGCACACCAATCAGGAGGGGCTGGCGCAGGGCGTCGATCCCTTCACGCACGGCTCGTCAGCCTACACCAACATCATGAAGACCGATGCGCTGAAGCAGGCGCTGACCAAGTACGGCTTCGACGCGGCCTTCGGCGGCGCCCGCCGCGACGAGGAGAAGTCGCGCGCCAAGGAGCGCATCTTCTCCTTCCGCACCGCCACCCACGCCTGGGACCCGAAGAACCAGCGGCCGGAACTGTGGAAGCTCTACAATTCGCGCATCCGTCCGGGTGAGAGCATTCGCGTCTTCCCGCTGTCGAACTGGACCGAACTCGACATCTGGCAGTACATCCTGCTCGAGAACATCCCGATCGTGCCGCTCTACTACGCCGCACCGCGTCCGGTGGTCGACCGCGGCGGCCAATGGATCATGGTCGACGACGACCGCATGCCGCTCGAGGCCGGCGAGACGCCCGAGATGCGGGAGGTACGCTTCCGCACCCTCGGCTGCTATCCGCTGACCGCGGCGATGGAGAGTTCCGCCAAGACTCTGCCCGAAATCGTGCGCGAGATGCTGCTCGCCCGCACCTCGGAGCGCTCCGGCCGCCTCATCGACCACGACGAGGCCGGCTCCATGGAGAAGAAGAAGAAGGACGGGTACTTCTGATGAACATCGAAAATCTGGATCCCGCCGCCTTCACCGAGTATCTCGCCCGCCACGAGAAGAAGAGCCTGCTGCGCTTCCTCACCTGCGGCTCGGTCGACGACGGCAAGTCGACGCTGATCGGGCGTCTGCTCTACGACACCAAGCTCTTGTTCGAAGATCAACTGAAGAGCCTGGAGCGCGACAGCCGCAAGCACGGCACGGTCGGCGAGGACATCGACTTCGCCCTCCTGGTCGACGGGCTTGAGGCGGAACGCGAACAGGGGATCACCATCGACGTCGCCTATCGGTTCTTCGCCACAGATCGGCGCAAATTCATCGTCGCCGACACCCCCGGCCACGAACAGTACACCCGCAACATGGCGACCGGCGCCTCGAACTCGGATCTCGCGGTGATCCTGGTCGACAGCCGCTACGGCATCCTGCCGCAGACCCGTCGTCACTCGTTCATCGTGTCGTTGCTCGGCATCCGCCACGTCGTGCTGGCGGTCAACAAGATCGATCTGGTCGGCTACGGGCAGGAGATCTTCCACCGCATCGTCGCCGACTACACGGCGTTCGCCGCCGACTTCGGCTTCGAGACGCTGGTGCCGATCCCGATGTCGGCGCGGTTCGGCGACAACGTGCTCGATCACGGCACCCACATGCCCTGGTACAAGGGGCCGACCCTGGTCCAGCACCTGGAGACGGTGAAGGTCGACGAGGACACGCTCGAAAAGCCGTTCCGCCTGCCGGTGCAGTGGGTGAACCGTCCGAACCTCGACTTCCGCGGCTTCTCCGGCACGATCGCGTCCGGTTCGATCCGGCCGGGCGATCCGATCGTGGTCGCCAAGTCCGGGCGGGCCTCGACGGTCAAGGCGATCGTCACCTTCGACGGCGACCTCGACGAGGCCGGGGCCGGCGAGGCGGTGACGCTGACGCTCGCCGACGAGATCGA
>JAAYVT010000504.1 GCA_012517025.1 Phyllobacteriaceae bacterium
AGCGCCGCGTCGAGCGCCGCCGGCAGCACCGGCGCGCCGGCGTTGTGATCGAGAAAGATACGGGGGTGCGTCATGGCCCTGGGTGAAACGAGACGAGCGCCCGATCCGACGATCGGGCGCCCGTTTCAATGGCACGACCGGACGGATCGGCCAAGCCGCGCGGCGCGGATCTCCGCCGCGCCGAGCTCAGACGAACTTCGCCCCCATTTCGTCGCCGCGCACCCACACCTTCTGCGAGACGTGGCGCTCGCCGCGATCGAGCAGCCGCAACACGAAGTTCGGCGACACGATCGCCGGCCCCGAGAACTTCAGGCGCGCCCCTTTCGAGGTGATGTCGCGCACCAGACAGTCCATCGACGACTTTCCGTCCGCGAAGACGACGCTGCCGCGCAGGAGACTGCGACGGCGTTTCTCGGATCGACGTTCCACCGACAGCTCGGACATGATCCATTCTCCCACCGGCGACGGCAATTCGCACAATTCGACGAAAATCATACGCCGAAGCGGGAATCCCGCCAGCCGAACCGCGCGTCGTGGTGAACGCCGGATCGCCCGAATCGCGACGATTCGAACGATCGGCGCCGACCGCTCACGGCGCGAAGCGATCGGGGCGCGCCAGCGCCCAGGCGTCGCGGAAGCGGCGATCGGCGGTGCCGGCGAGCAGCTCACCCGGCCGCAGCGCCGGATAGAGCTCGTCGAAGCCGAGCGATTCGTGGGTCGACACCCGCCGCGAGAAGTGCGCCGGGGCGAAATCGTTGGGATGGGCGAGCCCGGCGGCGCCGGTCAGCTCGGCGAGCGCGTGGATGGTGGAGTGATGGAAGTTCACCACCCGCCGGCGCTTGTCCTCGACCACCAGCGCGCGGTAGCGGGTCGGGTCCTGCGTCGCCACCCCGACCGGGCATTTGTCGGTGTGGCAGCTCTGCGACTGGATGCATCCGACCGCGAACATGAAGCCGCGCGCCGCGTTGCACCAGTCCGCCCCGAGCGCCATGGCGCGGGCGATGTCGAAGCCGGTGACGATCTTGCCGGAAGCGCCGATCTTGATCGCGCCGCGCAGCCCCGCGCCGACCAGCGCGTTGTGGACGAAGTCGAGCCCGTCGCGTAGCGGCATGCCGAGATGGTCCATGAACTCCATCGGCGCGGCGCCGGTGCCGCCCTCCTTGCCGTCGACGACGATGAAGTCGGGCAGGATCTTGGTCTCCAGCATCGCCTTGACGACGCCGAGGAATTCCCACGGGTGGCCGACGCAGAGCTTGAAGCCGGTCGGTTTGCCGCCGGAGAGCCGGCGCAGCTCGGCGACGAACTCGAGGAGGCCGATCGGGGTCGAGAAGGCGCGGTGCGCCGCCGGCGAAATGCAGTCGACGCCCGTTGCGACGCCGCGAATCGCCGCGATTTCCTCGGTCACCTTGGCCGCCGGCAGCACGCCGCCGTGGCCGGGCTTGGCGCCCTGGGAGAGCTTCACCTCGATCATCTTGACCTGCGGGTCGGCGGCGGCGCGGGCGAAGCGATCGGGCGAGAAGCGGCCGTCGAGGTCGCGCGCGCCGAAACAGCCCGAGCCGATCTCCCATACCAGATCGCCGCCGTTCTCGCGGTGATAGGGCGAAATCCCGCCCTCGCCGGTGTCGTGATAGAAGTGCCCGTCCGCCGCGCCGCCGTTGAGGGCGCGGATGGCGTTCGCCGACAGCGCGCCGAAGCTCATCGCCGAGACGTTGAACACCGAGGCGTCGTAGGGCTGCGCGCAGTCCGCCCCACCGATGGTGATGCGCAGGCCCGCCGGATCGACCTCGGTGGGGGCGAGCGAATGGCGGATCCATTCGTAGCCGTCGCCGTAGACGTCGTACTGGGTGCCGAAGGGGCGCTTGTCGGGGTCGCGCTTGGCGCGCTGATAGACGACGGCGCGGCGATCGCGCGAGAACGGCATGCCGTTCTTCTCGTCCTCGAAGAAATATTGCCGCATCTCCGGCCGCATCTCCTCGAGCAGGAAGCGCAGATGCGCCGAGATCGGATAGTTGCGCAGCACCGCGTGGCGCTTCTGGACGAGGTCCCAGCCGCCGAGCGCCACCAGCCCGGCGAAGGCGGCGAGCGGCGTGCCGAGCGCCCACGGCCGATCCGGATGGGCGACGAACGCCCCGGCGAGCAGCAGGGTGATCAGGATCGCGACCGTCAGCGCGACGTAGCGGGGTGAGAACGCCAATCTGACGAAGGCCATCGGCCCTTTCTCCTCGAACCTTCCGGCGCGACGCCGGCGCCCGTCCGCGGTTACCATCCGCTCGACGAGCCTCCCCGAATCACGCGGAGGAAGTGTGACGTTCGGCGTACGGATCGTCACGAAATGTGCGAGACCGAAACGAACGGAGTAGGCTCGACCGACGCGCCTCGCCTCCCGAGACGCCGCGCCAGGAGCCGCCGCCCGTGATCCGTCTCCTCCACACCGCCGATTGGCATCTCGGACAGACGCTGATGGGGTGGTCGCGCGAGAACGAGCACGAGGCAGCCCTCGCCTCCCTGGTCGAGATCGCCGTCGCTCGCGACGTCGACGCACTGATCGTCGCCGGCGACGTCTTCGACACCCAGAACCCGAGCGAGCGCGCCGAGGCGACCCTGTTCCGCACCCTGGTCGAGCTGCGTCACCGCCTGCCGGCGATCACGGTGGTGGTGCTCGCCGGCAACCACGACCCGGCCGGTCGCATCGAAGCGCCGCGCCCGCTCTTGGCCGAACTCGGCGTGCACGTGATCGGTCGCGTCCGCCGCCGCGACGAGGCGCTCGATCTCGACCGCCATCTGATCCGCCTCGCCCCTCGCGCCGGCGGTCCCGACGTCCACGTCCTCGCCCTGCCCCATCTCGGTCCGGCGAGCCTGCCGCCGTTCGATCGCCACGGTGAGGAACCGGGATCGCCGGTGGTGCGCGCCGTCCGTGCCTTCCACGACGCGGCGATCGCGAGCGCCCGCGCCCGCATCGGCGCCACGCCGCTGGTCGTCACCGGCCATCTGACGGTCGGCGGCGGGCTCGAATCGGAGGGTGCCGAGCGGCGCATCCTGATCGGCGGCGAACACGCCGTGCCGAGCGATCTCTTCCCCTCCGATCTCGCCTACGTGGCGCTCGGCCATCTCCACCGGCCGCAAGCGGTCGGCCGTCCGACCGTGCGCTACGCCGGATCGCTGTTCCCGCTGTCGGCGACCGAGCGCGACTACGATCACGGCGTCAGCCTGGTCGAGATCGACGCCGACGGCAGCCGTGTCGAGCACGTCTCGATCCCCCGCCCGGTCGGGTTCCTGCGCCTGCCGGCGCGCGGCGCGATGGTGCTCGCGGACGTCGACGCGGCGCTCACCGGGCTCGATCTGGCGCCCGATCTGCCGCTCGAGCGCCGCCCCTTCGTGCAGTTCTCGATCCGTCTCGAGGCGCCGGCCCCCGGCCTCAAGGCGGATCTCGACCGCATCGCCGCCGCCCACCCGGTGCGCAACGTCGGCCATCTCGTCGAGCGGCCGGATCGAGCGGCGGAGCCGCCGGCGCCGGTGCCGCGCGATCTCGCCGACGTCGCGCCGGAGGATCTCTTCGCCCGCGCCTTCCTGGAGACCCACGGCTTCGAACCGGACGCCCGCCATCGCGCCCGTTTCGACAGCCTCCTCGACCGGCTCGCCGAGACGGAGGCCTGACCCATGCGCATCCTCGCCGTCCGCGGCGGCAACCTCGCCAGCCTCGCCGAGCCCTTCGAGATCGACCTCGCCGCCGAACCGCTCGCCGACGCCGGCCTGTTCGCCATCACCGGCGAGACCGGCGCCGGCAAATCGACGCTGCTCGACGCCCTGTGTCTCGCCCTCTACGGCGACTTCCCGCGCGTCGCCGACGGCGCCGATCAAGACCTCCCCGACGTCGCCGATCAGACGGTGAAGGCCAAGGACCCGCGCAACATCCTGCGCAAGGGGGCGAGCCGGGCGGAAGCGGAGGTCGATTTCGTCGGCGTCGACGGGCGGACCTATCGCGCCTCGTGGTCGGTCCACCGCGCCCGGGGGCGGGCCGGCGGCCAGCTGCAGCCGGCGCGGCACCTGCTCGTCCGCCTCGACGCCGAGGGCGCACCGGTGGAGACGCTGGCCGACAAGACCGGCGCGGTGAAGGCGCGCGTCGTCGCGCTGACCGACCTCACCTTCGATCAGTTCCGCCGCACCGTCGTCCTAGCCCAGGGCGAATTCGACGCCTTCCTGCGCGCCGCCGACGCCGATCGCGCCGATCTCCTGGAGAAGATCACCGGCACCGAGATCTACGCCCGCCTCTCCGTCGCGGCCCACGAGGCGAACCGCGCCGCCCGCGAGGCGGTCGAGCGGGCGCGCGAACGCCGCGCCGCCCTCGGCCTCGCCAGCCCCGAGGCGCGGGCCGTCGCCCATCTTCTGCGGGCCGAAAACGACGCCGTGCTGGTCGGCGTCGGCACGGTGGCCAGGGACGACCCGGAGCTCACGGTCCGGCACACCGTCGGTCCCGACCCTCTGAGAGTTGTCCTCGATGCCCGCTGTTCCATGTCGCCCGGGGCGAGGGTTGCACAGGGGGCACTGGTCTTCGTCGGAGCGGAGGCCG
>JAAYVT010000505.1 GCA_012517025.1 Phyllobacteriaceae bacterium
CCGTTCGGTTCTCGATCGTCAATCGCGGTGACGTGCCGCTCGCGGTCGACCGGATCCGGCTGGCGGTGCGCGGTCCATCAGCCTCGAACCGCGACTTCCTCTCGGACCGGCGGCTCACATTGCTGCCGGGGGAAGCGCAGCTCGTCGAAGCATCGTGGCGCCTCGATCTCGTGGGCTTGTGGCACGGCTGGATCGAGGTCGAGCAGGCCGGGCAGACGAGCCTCGTCGGCACGCCGCACCGGCTCGTCGGCGAGGTCGAGCGCCAGCGCGCGGGTCTCGCGCAGCAGCCGATCGGAGAACGGGCGATCCGACGCCGCCGACATCCGCGCCAGCACCTGACCGCCGACCGCCAACGCCGTCAACGCCAGCGCTCGACCGACGTCCGGCGCGCCGTCGACGGCGGGAAGCCGCGCCGCGATCGCCTCGACCAACGTACGCGTGCCGGCCGCGAGCGCATCGGCGACCTCGACGCCCGGCGCGGGACCGGCGGCGAGCGCCGGCAGCGGACAGCCCTCCTCCGGATGGTCGCGGTGGCCGCGCGACAGATAACCTCGGAGATAGGCGTCGAGCCCGTCGGCCTCCAGCCGCGTCCTCCCTTCCGCGAAGGCGGCCGCGATCGCCTCGACCGCCAACGCTTCCTTGGAGGCGAAGTGGCCGTAGAAGCCGCCGTGGGTGAGGCCGGCGGCCTTGGTCACCTCGGCGACGCCGACCCGATCGAGGCCGCGCGCCCGAAACAACCGCCCGGCGGCGCGCACGATCGCCGCGCGATGGTCCGCCGCCGCCGCCTTCGACACCCGCGCCATGCCGCACTCTCCTCGTCGCCGTCTATTGATGATCGCCGTCATCAATGCTTAGAATGATGACGATGATCATGATAAGCCGTCGACCGACGAACGGCAACGCGCGGAGGGCCCATGGCCAACGACCATTTTCTCGAGGATCTCACCCCCGGCCTGACCTGGACCTCGGGGTCGCTGACGGTGGAGGCGGACGCGATCAAGAGCTTCGCCGCCGATTACGATCGCCAGCCCTTCCACCTCGACGAGGCGGCGGCGGAGGCGACGTTCTTCCGCGGTCTGGCGGCGAGCGGCTGGCAGGTGGCGGCGTTGTCGATGCGGCTCCTGACCGAGGGCGAGATCCCCTTCGCCTGGGGCATCGTCGGCGCCGGCGGCGAGATCACCTGGCCGCGCCCGACCCGGCCGGGCGATCGGCTGACCGTCCACACCGAGGTGCTGGAGGTGACGCGCTCGAAGTCGCGACCGGATCGCGGCATCGTCACGGTGCGCAACGAGACCCGCAATCAGGACGGCGAGGCGGTGCAGGTGCTGGTCGCCAAATTGGTTGTGCCGTCGCGCGAGAAGCGGCCGGCCGCCTGAGTTCAGCCGCGATCGGGATCGAGCGGCTCGACGCCGGCGGCCGATCCGTCGGCGGCGACGCGGATCTTCTCGACCCGCGCCTCGGCGATGGCGAGGAGGCCGGCGCAACGCCCCTTCAGCGCCTCGCCGCGCTCGTAGGCGGCGATCGAATCCTCGAGCGGCACGTCGCCGCGCTCGAGCCGCTGCACCAGTTGCTCGAGTTCGCCGAGCGCCTGCTCGAAGGTCAGGGTGGCGACGTCGGGAAGCTTCGCGGTGTCGGTCAAGGCGGCGATCTCCGAGCGGTGGGGCGACGAGTCGGCCCGACTCATAGCGTCGCGAGATCGTCGCGCCTAGTCGGCGCCGAAGTTTCCGCACGATCGGCGCGCCGGGGCGCCGATCAGTTCTTCATCAGCGTCATGACGTGGGCGGCGACCGAACGGGCGAGGCCCTCGAGGTCGTAACCACCCTCCAGCACCGACACCACTCGGCCGTCGCAGCAGCGATCGGCGATGTCCATCAGCCGCGACGTCGCCCAGGCGAAATCCGCCTCGACGAGGTTGATCTGGCTCATCGGATCGCGGGTGTGTGCGTCGAAGCCGGCCGAGATCAGCACGAGATCGGGTCGGAACGCCTCGATGCGCGGCAACACCGCGATGTCCATCGCCTCGCGGAAGTCGGCGCCGGCGGCGCCCGCCCACAGCGGCGCGTTGACGATGTTGTCGGCGACGCCGGTCTCGCTCACCTCGCCGGTGCCGGGGTAGAACGGCATCTGGTGGGTCGAGGCGTACATGAAGTTCGGCTCGTTCCAGAAGATGTCCTGGGTGCCGTTGCCGTGGTGGACGTCGAAGTCCATCACCACCACCCGTTCGGCGCCGTGGTGGCGACGCGCCCAATGCGCCGCGATCGCGGCGTTGTTGAACAGGCAGAAGCCCATGGCGCGCTTCGATTCGGCGTGGTGACCCGGCGGCCGCACGGTGACGAAGGCGTTCTTGACCTTCTTCTCGAACACCTCGTCGACCGCCTGATAGGCGCCGCCGACGGCGCGCAACGCCGCCTCCATCGAGCCGGGCGAGATGGTGGTGTCGTCGTCGAGGCGCAGCAGGCCGTCGCTCGGCACCGCCGCCGCGATCTCGTCGAAATAGGTGCCGGGATGCGCCATCTCGACCATGTCGCGGGTGGCGAGCGTCGCCGCCTCGCGCTCCAGCGGCTGGAAGCGCTCGTGCTCCAGGATCCGATCGATCACACGCATCCGGTCGGCCCGCTCGGGATGGCCGAGCGGCGTCGCATGGCCGAGGCAGGCCGGATGATGGATGAGCAGCGTCGACATCGAAACGGCGTCCTTCCTCCCCTCGATCGGTCCGGCGATGCTGCCGGGTGCCGCGTTCGCGCGCGGGCCTTCCGATCGTCGGTCCGGCGATCGGACCGATTTGAAATTCCTTCGCTGCGGCTTCCCGTTCCTCCATGGGGCGGGCGGTCGAAGCCGGCTTCGCGAGCCTACGATGACCGATCGTGCGCGGCTCGTCATCAGCCGACCGTGACGGAAATCAATGGTGGCGTCATACCTTCGTCGGGAAACGCCGCGTTGCACCGGGTACGGCGCCGATCGTCTCAGGGCCGCGGCGCGGCGGCGCGCCCGAGCCGATCGGCGATCGCCTCGCCGAGACCGGTGGTCGGCAGCGGCACCACCGCGATCGCGACGGCGCCGGAGCGATCGAGTTCGCGCAACGCCGAGAACAACCGGCTCGCCGCCTCGGCGAGGTCGCCGGCCGGGCTGAGGTCGACGATCGCCACCGCCCGTTCGGCGCCGGGCGGCCGGGCGCCGGCGAAGGTCATCAGCGCCTCGCCGGGGAGGGCTTGCGCCGCGTCGAGCCGCACCGCCGCGCGCGGGGCGTAATGCGAGGTGAGGAGACCGGGGGCGAGCGGCGCCGGGGTGTCGGCGTCGGCCTCGACCCGCGTGGCGGCCGGCGGGGCGGCGTCGAGCGGCCGGCCGATCACCGCCTCGATCCGCTCGCGCGCGATGCCGCCGGGACGCAGCAGCCGCACGGTACCGTCGAGCACCGCGACGATGGTCGATTCGACCCCGACCGGGCAGGCGCCGGCATCGACGACCACCGACACCGCCTCGCCGAGCTCCTCGACGACGTCGCTCGCCCGGGTCGGCGAGACGCGGCCGGAGCGGTTGGCGCTGGGAGCGGCGACCGGACGACCGAATCGCGCCAGGATCGCTCGGGTGATCTCGGGAGCCGGGACACGCAGGCCGACGCTGTCGAGCCCGGCTGTGGCGAGATCGGCGATCGGGCTCTCCGGTCGTTTCGGCACCACCAGCGTCAGCGGGCCCGGCCAGAACGCTCCCGCCAGCGCCCGCGCGACCGGGTCGAAGATCCCGTGCCGCTCGGCGCTTTCGAGATCGGGCAGATGGGCGATCAGCGGGTTGAAGCGCGGCCGCCCCTTGGCGGCATAGATCGCCGCCACCGCGCGGCCGTCGGTGGCGTCGGCGCCGAGGCCGTAGACCGTCTCGGTCGGCAGCGCCACCAGTTCACCGGCCGCCAGCGCGGCGACCGCCGCCGTGATCGTCCGCTCGCGCGTCTCCGCGTCCGCGACGCCGTGGATCTCCATCGTCGAAACCACCTTTCTCCGCCGCCTTCTCTAACCGAGAAGCCGGCCGCGCGCACCCCTCGTCGCGCCGACCGCGCGAAACGCGAAGGGAGTGGCGAAAGCTCTCGGAATATGCTCTGAATTACGCCAAGCGGATGAAACATGACGTGCACGTCCATGCCGGTACCGCGCCGGCGGCGTGCCACCCGGAGGAAGATCGCCGATGTCCCCGTCCGAGAAGACCGTGCCGGTGGTGAGCGAGCGCGACGGCGCGGTCGCCGTGTTGCGGCTCGACCGCCCCGACAAGAAGAACGCCCTGACCGCGGCGATGTACGCGGCGATCGCCGACGCGTGGCGGGCGGCCGAGGCGGATCCGGAGGTCGCGGTGCATCTCTGGCTCGGGCTTCCCGGCGCCTTCTCGACCGGCAACGACATCGAGGACTTCGTCGCGATGACCCGCACCGGCGCGCTCGGCGGCGAGATCCTCGACTTCCTGCGCACGCTGGCGAGCCTGGAGAAGCCTCTGGTGATCGGCGTCGACGGGCTGGCGATCGGCGTCGGCACCACCGCGCTGCTGCACGCCGATCTGGTGATCGCCTCCGAGCGCTCGCTGTTCCGCACCCCGTTCACCGATCTCGGCCTGGTGCCGGAGGCCGCCTCGAGCCTGCTCGGGCCGCGCCGGCTCGGTCATGCGGTCGCCTTCGAGCTGTTGTGCGCCGGTGTGCCCTTCGACGCCGCCCGCGCCGCCGCCGTCGGGCTGGTCAACCGGGTGGTCGACGCCGAGGCGTTGGAGACGACGGCGTGGGAAACCGCCCGGGCGCTGGCCGCCAAGCCGCGCGCGGCGCTCGTCGCCGGGCGGCGGTTGTTGCGGGAGGTGCCGGGCTGTGGCCGGGCCGAGATCCTCGCCCGGATCGAGGCGGAGGCGGCGGAATTCGCCGCCCGTCTGGCCTCGCCGGAGGCGGCCGCCGCCTTCGCCGCCTTCGCGGCGCGCAAGAAGTGAGCGGACGCGCTCAACCGCCGACGAAACGGAAATAGAGATCCTCGAGATCGTGGCCGTAGGTCCGATCCTCGGGGGGGGTCGAGCGACGGTGCATCACCCAGGGGCGGAAGGTGCGCCAGATCCGCTTGACGTCGATCGAGATCGACCGTTGCACGATCCCCTCGTCGCACACCGCCGCCGCCAGACACCGAGTGAAGGTGTCGAAGGAGCCGATCAGCAGATCGACCTTCGGCGCCAGATCGTGACCGTCGACGAAGGTGATCAGCGAGGCGTCGCGCTCGCCGATCAGGGTGTCGCGGGCGGCGTCGTCGGAGGCGGTCTGGATGCGGTGCTGGAGCTCCTCGATCGCGTCCCACCACGGCTTCATGTCGGAGGCGAGCTCGACGTAGG
>JAAYVT010000506.1 GCA_012517025.1 Phyllobacteriaceae bacterium
AGCTGCAGGGCGGCGGCGGACGGTTCGACGATCTCCACGCCTGGATCGTCGCCCATCTCGACCGGCCGCTCGGCCTCGCCGATCTCGCCGAGCGGGCGGCGATGAGCCTGCGCAGCTTCTCCCGCCACTATCGCGCCGCGACCGGGCGGACCCCGGCGCGGGCGGTGGAGGAGCTGCGGCTGGAGAGCGCTCGGCGCCTGCTCGAGCAGGGCCAGCCGATCGGCCGGGTGGTGCGGCAATGCGGCTTCGGCTCGGAGGAGACGTTGCGCCGCATCTTCCACCGGCACTTCGGCATCGGCCCGCAGGCCTACCGCGAGCGCTTCTCGGGGTGAGGGCGGCGGGTCGAGCGCGGGGGTTTCGCAGGTGCGTCCTCGGCGAGGGCGGCGACCACGCGGTCCAGCATGGCGAGGAAGGCGTCGCGTTCCGCGTCGTCGAGGGCGGCGAGGGCGAGCGCGTTCACCGCGTCGGTCGCGCGGCGGACGTCGTCGAGCGCGCTCAGCGCCGTGTCGGTCAGTGAGATCAAGGAGCTGCGGCCGTCGTCGGGATCGGCGTCGCGGCGGATCAGGCCGTCGCGTTCCATTCGCGCCAGCGTCGCCGCCATGGTCGGCTGTTCGACGGCGGCGACGGCGGCGAGATCCTTCTGGGTGAGGGCCTCGCCGCCGCCGAGGGCGAAGAAGATCGGCAGATGGGCAGAGGAGAGCCGGCGCGACTTCAATCGCCGTTCGATCGCGGAGGCGAACAGGCGGGCGGCCCAGTTGGTCATGTAGCCGGCGGAACGGCGACGATCGAGCGACACGGCGGCTTGAACTCCGATCCAGGCGAATATACATAGCATGCTATGTATATCGAATTCGGAGATCACCATGACATCCCGTGACGCCGTCCGCATCCTCCATGCCGCTTCCGGGGCCGTCGGGCTCGCCACCATCGTGGTGTTCATGGCCACCACGATCACCGTCGAGATCCTGGCGGACCCCGCGACGATCGCGACGGCGAAGCGGGGGATCGCCTGGGGCCTCTGCCTGTTGCTGCCGGCGCTGGTGACGGCGGGGCTCACGGGGATGCGGCTTTCGGGTGGCGCCGAAGCCGGGATCGCCGGTCGGAAGATGGCGCGAATGCGCATCGTCGCGCCGAACGGCGTGTTGGTTCTGGTGCCGGCGGCGCTGTTCCTCGCCGGACGGGCGGCGGCGGGGGCCTTCGACGGGGTCTTCTACGCGGTACAGGCGGTCGAGCTGATCGCCGGGACGGTGAACGTCGTCCTGCTGTCGCTCAACTTTCGCGACGGGTTGGCGATGGCGGCGAAGCGGCGGCGCTAGAACGGCCTCGCGCCGCCGCCGAGGGCCGGCCCGAATTGCGACACGTTCGTCGCCTCAACGTGGCCCGCCGACGGGATCGGCGAGCGAACGAGGAGTGGTGGATGTCGGACGCGCGGGAGACTTCGAAGTTGCGGATCGCGGTGCTGTTCGGGGGGCGCTCCACCGAGCACGAGGTCTCGATCATGTCGGCGACCAACGTGGTGCGGGCGCTCGACCCGGCGAAATACGACGTGGTTCCGATCTTCGTCACCCGTGCCGGCCGTTGGTTGGAGAGCCGTTTCGCCGACGACGTCCTGGCGCTGCCGACGAGCGGCACCGAACTCGCGCCGCTGCCCGGCGGCGGCGGGCGGACGGTGGCGATTTCTCCGGACGGCGGGTTCGGCGAGGGACCGCGGTTCGATCTCCTCTTCCCGGTGCTGCACGGGCTCGACGGCGAGGACGGGTCGGTGCAGGGGTTGGCGGCGGTGTCCGGCGTGGCGCTGGTCGGCTGCGGCATCCTCGGCTCGGCGACGGCGCTCGACAAGGACGTCGCCAAGCGTCTTCTCACGCAGGCCGGGCTGCCGACGGCGCGGTCGGTGACGGTGCGTCGCGGCGCGGTTCCGGAGTTCGACGCGGTGGTGGCGAAGCTCGGTCTGCCGATCTTCGTCAAGCCGGCGCGGCAGGGATCGTCGGTCGGCGTCGCCAAGGTCGCCGACGCGGCGGGCTGGTCGGCGGCGGTGACGGCGGGCTTTCGTTACGACGACAAGCTGGTGGTGGAGGAATTCGTCGCCGGCCGTGAGATCGAATGCGCGGTGCTGGAAGATCTCGGCGGCGCGCTCTTCGTCTCCCGGCCCGGCGAGATCGCGCCGGCGGCGAGCCACGGCTTCTACACCTACGAGGCGAAATACGTCGACGCCGACGGCGCGGTGCTGATGGTGCCGGCCGATCTGCCGGCGGAGGTCGAGGCGGAGGTGCGCGACGTCGCGGCGAAGGCGTTTTGGGCGGTCGGCTGCGACGGCATGGCGCGGGTCGACGTGTTCGTGACCGCCGACCGACGCATTCTCGTCAACGAGCTCAACACCATCCCCGGCTTCACCGACATCAGCATGTACCCGAAGGCGATGGCGGCGAGCGGTTTGGTGACCGGCGAGCTGCTCGATCGGCTGATCGCCCACGGGCTCGGCCGCGCCGCCACCACGCATTGAGGATGGTCGGGCGGCGGCGATCGGCCGCCGCTCACGCCGTCGCGGTGACGAAGCCGTCGAGGACGCGTTTGCGGCCCGCCCGGTCGAAGTCGATGGAGAGCTTCTCGCCCTCGATCTCGACCACCGTGCCGTTGCCGAACTTCTGGTGGAACACCCGGTCGCCGACCGAGAACTTCGACGGCGCCGCCGTCACCGACTTCGCCACCAGCGCGCCCTCGATCACCTTGACGTGCTTGTCACGGATCGGATTGCCCCAGCGGTCGCGCGCCGGCGAACGCTCGAAGCGCTCGACCTCGGGGCGCCAGCGGGCGCCGCGCTCCTCGAAACCCTGCGGGCCGTTGCGGCCCTCGGCCTCGCCGAAGCGGCCACGCGTCGCCCCGCCCCAGTTGCGATCGGTGGCGCCGCGATCCTCGTCGGGGTGATCGGAGGCGTCCGAGCCCCAACCACCGGCGACGCGGCCTTGCTTCCTCGCCTGCGCCCGCTGCCAACCCGGCGTCGCGTAGGTGGAGCCGAAGGGCTCGCTCTGGTCGAAGCGCGAGCGGCCGTAACCGCCGTAATTCGAGCCGGTCTCGCGGATTTCGACGTGCGGCTCGGGCAGCTCGTCGAGAAACCGCGACGGGATCGAGGATTGCCACGAGCCGTGGATGCGGCGATTGGAGGCAAACCAGATCCACGCCTTCTTCTTGGCGCGGGTGATGCCGACGTAGGCGAGGCGGCGCTCCTCCTCGAGCCCGGCGCGGCCGCCCTCGTCGAGCGCGCGCTGATGCGGGAACAGGCCTTCCTCCCAGCCGGGCAGGAACACCTGCTCGAATTCGAGCCCCTTGGCCGAATGCAGCGTCATCAGGTTCACCGCCTCGACCGACTGGTCGTTGTCGGTGTCCATGACCAGCGCCACGTGCTCGAGGAAGGCGGGGAGGCTCTCGTAGTCCTCCATCGCCTTGATCAGTTCCTTCAAGTTCTCGAGCCGGCCCGGCGCCTCGGCCGACTTGTCGTTCTGCCACATCTCGGTGTAGCCGGCCTCGTCGAGGATGAGACCGGCGAGCTCACCGTGCGGCAGGGCATCGAGCTGATCGCGCCAGCGGGCGAAATTCTGTGTCAAGGTCTTCAGCGTCGCGCGGACCTTGGGCTTCAGCTCCTCGGTCTCGACGATGCGGCGGGCGGCCTCCAGCAGCGGCACGCCCTGGGCCCGAGCCAGAGTGTGGACCTGTTGCAGGGTGGCGTCGCCCAAGCCCCG
>JAAYVT010000507.1 GCA_012517025.1 Phyllobacteriaceae bacterium
CTTGGAAGCACAACGCGGCGTAATCCTGGTTGGGGCAGGTGTCGATGAAGCGCTTCAGCGCCTCGCCGCCGGGCTCGGCGAAGGCCGCCTCCTGCAGCGAGCCGTATTTGACGATGACGACGTCCCAACCGAAGTTGGCGAACATCGCCCGGAACTTCTCCCACAATCCCTCGCGCACCACGGCGTCGAGGCTCTGGCGATTGTAGTCGACCACCCACCAGGTGTTGCGCAGACCGTGCTTCCAGCCCTCGATCAACGCCTCGTAGATGTTGCCCTCGTCCATTTCGGCGTCGCCGATCAGCGCCACCATCTTGCCTTCGGGACGGTCGAGCCAGCCCTTGGCGGCGACGTAGTCCTGGACGATCGCCGAGAACAGCGTCTGGGCGACGCCGAGACCGACCGAGCCGGTCGAGAAGTCGACGTCGTCGGTGTCCTTGGTCCGCGACGGGTAGGACTGCGCGCCGCCGAAGGCGCGGAACGCCTCGAGCTTGTCGCGGGTCTGGCGTCCGAAGAGATATTGCAACGCGTGGAAGGCCGGGGAGGCGTGCGGCTTGACCGCGACGCGGTCCTCCGGCCGCAGGGCGGCGCCGTAGAGCGCCGTCAGGATGGTGACCAGCGAGGCGGAGGAGGCCTGATGGCCGCCGACCTTGAGGCCGTCGTCGTTGCGGCGCAGGTGATTGGCCGCGTGCACCATCCAGGTCGAGAGCCAGAGCGCCTTGCGCTCCAGCGCGGCGAGACGGGCGATGCGATCGTCGCCCCCGGCGGCGGCTGCGCTCTTCGTCGTCACGGGTGTCGTCTCCTCGCATCGGCTACCGCCGCGACGATAATCGCCTCGGCTCGAAATAGGCTTTCGAATACGGTCGCTCGGGGCATAGCTTGCGGCAGGATGTGCCGTCTCTCACCGAGGAAGCGACGAATCATGCCGAATTCGACTCTCGATGCGATCGATGTGCGCATCTTGCGGGAGTTGCAGGCCGACGCTCGGATCTCCAACGTCGAGCTGGCGCGCCGGGTCAACCTCTCGCCGAGCCCCTGCCTCGCCCGGGTCAGGGCGCTCGAACGCGCCGGCATCATCGATCGCTACGTCGCTCTGCTCGACCCGGCGAAGGTCGGGCTTCGGGTCAGCGTGTTCATCTCGGTGACCCTGGAGCGTCAGGTCGAGCGCGACCTCGAGAGCTTCGAGAGGGCGATCTCCGCCTTCGACGAAGTCATGGAATGTTATCTGATGACCGGCGATTTCGACTATCTGCTGCGGATTCTGGTGGCCGACGTCGCCGAGCTGCAGCGGTTCATCGTCGAAAGGCTCGCCACGCTGCCGAACGTCGCCAACATCAAGTCGAGCTTCGCCTTGAAGCAGGTGAAGTACAAGACCGCCGTGCCGCTGGCGCCGGCGTCGGCGTGACGCCGCCGCTCCGGCGGCGTTCTCCGCTTGCTCGCCGTCGGCGGAGAGGCGAGGATCGATCCTCGCGCCGAGCCCGCGACGAACCGGCGGTTCGCGACGGCGAGCGGCGTTTCTTCGTCCTTCGAGCCGGATCGTTCCCGAAAGCCGTCATGCGTCTGCTCTTCGCCGAAGACAACGTCGATCTCGCCGAGTGGCTCGTCCGGCTGCTGCGCCGGGAGAACTACGCGGTCGACCTGGCGCGCGACGGCGAGGAAGCCGAGGCGGCGCTGGCGCTCGGCGGCTATGATCTGGTGCTCCTCGATCTCGATCTGCCGCGTCTCGACGGCTGGGCGGTGCTGCGTGGATTTCGCGGCCGCGACACCGAGACGCCGGTGCTCATCCTGACCGCCGACGACGCCGTCTCCGCTCGCATCCGCGGTCTCGACGGCGGCGCCGACGACTATCTCGTCAAGCCGTTCGAGCCGTCGGAACTGTTCGCCCGCATCCGCGCCCATCTCAGGCGGGCACGGCCCAACCGGGCGATGGAGGTGCGCTTCGGGCCGCTCGCCTACGACGGCGCCAGCCGGACCTTCACGATCGTCGAGGAGGTGTTGAACCTGACGCCGCGCGAAAGCGCCGTGCTCGAGGCGCTGATCCTCAGGAGTGGCAAGCCGGTACGCAAGGAGAGCCTGTTCGACACGGTCTTCGGCCACGACGAGGAGGCCAATCCGTCGGCGATCGAGATCCACGTCCATCGCCTGCGCAAGAAGCTGGAGGGATCGGGCGTCGGCGTGGTGACGCTGCGCGGGCTCGGCTACGTGTTGAGCGAAGAGCGATGAGCTGGCTCGGTCTGCGCGCCGATCTCCTGCTGCGGCTCGGCCTGCCGCTGGCGGCGCTCGTTCCTTTCAATCTCTGGACCACCCGGCTCGATGCGATCACCACGGCGGATCTGGTGCAGGATCGCACCCTGACGGCGGCGGCGCGGGTGATCGCCGAGCGGATCGAGAGCAACGGCGAGGTGATCGAGGCGACGATCCCGCCGGCGGCGCTCGAGATGTTCGTCGCCGACGTGCCCGATCGCGTCGTCTATCGGGTGATCGGCCCGAACGGCACCCTGCTCGCCGGTTACGCCGACGGGCCGATGCCGACGGCGCCGCCGAGCGGATTGACGCCGCTGCATTTCTCCACCGAGTTCCAGGGCCGCCCGGTGCGGATGGTGGCGCTCGCCCAACCGATCGTCACGTCGAAGGGGATCGAGCGGGGTCTGGTGGTGGTCGGCTCGACCCTCGCCAATCACGATCGGCTGGTCTCCGAACTGTGGTCGAAGGCGCTGCGCGATCAGGTGCTTCTCGTCGCCGCCGCCTGCGCGTTGGCGGCCTATGGCCTGACCTGTGGGCTCGCCCGCCTGACCCGGCTGCGCGACCGCATCCTGCGCCGGAATTCCGAGCGCCCGGAACCGCTCGCCGAGACCGAGGATCTGCCGAGCGAGTTTCGCCCGCTCGCCGACGCGCTCGATCGCGCCTTCGCCCGGATCGAGGGCGACGTCGCCATCCAACGCCGGTTCGTCGCCAACGCGGCGCACCAGTTGCGCACGCCGCTCGCCGTGCTGAAGACGCAGATCGGCGTCGGCCTGAAGGAGAAGGCGGCGGCGCAGAAGCACGAGGCGCTCACCGCCGCCGATCGCTCGGTCGGCGCGATGACCCGGCTGGTCAATCAACTCCTGGCGCTCGCCCGCGCCGAACGCGGCGAGGCGGTGCGCAAGGACACCGTCGACCTCGTCGCGGTGATCCGATCGCGGCTCGACGATCTGGCGCTGGTCGCGCTCGCGCGGCGGGTCGATCTCGCCTTCGAGCCGGCGGTCGAGCGACTTTCCTTTCGCGGTCACGAGACGTTGCTCGGCGAGATCGTCGTCAACTTGGTCGAAAATGCGCTGCGCCATGCCGGCGAAGGCGGCGAGGTGGTGGTCGCGGTCGATCTCGACCGGGACGCGGCGCGGATCGTGGTCGAGGACACCGGTCCGGGCATTCCCGCCGGCGAGCGCGAACGGGTGTTCGAACGCTTCCATCGGCTCGACCGGTCCGAGGCGACCGGAACCGGGCTCGGCCTGTCGGTGGCGCGGGAAGCGGCGGCGGCGCACGGCGGCACCATCGCGCTCGAGCCGCGCGCCGACGGCCGGTCGGGTCTGCGGGCGGTCGTCCGGCTGCCGACGACCGGGGGATCGACGCGGGCGGGATGAAGGAAGACCCCGCCCGGGTCGCCGGACGGGGTCTCGAGGTGCTCGCGGGAGGGCGAGGGGAGCGGCGGATCAGGCGTCGCCGTGCGGCTGCGGTCGCCACTTGGCGAGGCGATGCTCGAGCTTCGTCATGATCCAGTCGGCGGTCAGCGCCACCACCATGATGACGACGATCGCCGCGTACATGCCGGCCGCGTCGAACGAGCCCTTGGCGACGTTGATCAGGAGACCGATGCCGTAACGCGAGCCGACGAATTCGCCGACGATCGCGCCGACGATGGCGAAACCGAAGGAGACGTGCAGCGAGGCGAAGATCCAGCTCATCGCCGAGGGAACGATCACCGAGCGGGTGAGTTGCCAGGACGAGGCGCCGAGGATGCGGGCGTTGGCGATCATGTTGCGATCGGCCTCGCGCACGCCCTGGAAGGCGTTGGAGAAGACCACGAAGAACACCATCACGAACGACAGTGCCACCTTCGAGCCGAGGCCGAGGCCGAAGAACATGATGAAGATCGGCGCCAGCACGACGCGGGGGATCGAGTTGATCACCTTGATGTAGATCGAGAAGACGTCGGCGAGCATGCGGTTGCGGCCGAGCGCGATGCCGATCACCACGCCGGCGGCGGCGCCGGTGAAGAAGCCGATCAGGCTCTCCTCCATCGTCACCCAGAGATGGAACCACAGCGGCCCCTCGGCGGTGCCCTCGGTGATCCATTCCCACAGCCGGGCGAGGATGGCGGAGGGCTGCGAATAGAAGAAGGGATCGATCGCGCCGTGGCCGGCGGCGAGTTCCCAGCCGCCGAGGAAGACGACGAGGATCGCCCAGCGCCAAGCCATCACTCGGTAGTGTCTCAGGCGCGCGGCGCGGGCGCCGGGGGTCTCACCGGCCGAGAGCGGTTCGGCGACGGCGGCGGGAAGGGTGGTGACGTCGGTCATGGCGTCCTCCTCAGGCCGCGGCGCGGCCGTAGCCCGCCTGCACTTCCTCGCGCAGATCGCTCCAGATCGTGTGCGAGATCTCGATGAAGGATCGGTCGTAGCGGATGTCGGCGACGACGCGCGGGCGCGGCAGATCGATCGTGTAGACCGACTTCACCGTCGCCGGGCCGTTGGTCAGCACGTAGACGCGATCGGCGAGCGCGATCGCCTCCTCGAGGTCGTGGGTGACGAAGATCACCGAGGCTCGGTTTTCCGCCCACAGATTCAACAGTTCCTCGTGCATGACGACGCGGGTCTGCACGTCGAGCGCCGAGAACGGCTCGTCCATCAGCAGGATCTTCGGATCGTTGATGAAGGTCTGGGCGAGCGAGACGCGCTTGCGCATGCCGCCGGAGAGCTGGTGGGGATAGTGCTTCTCGAACTTGGCGAGGCCGACCCGCTTCAGCCAGGAGCGGGCGCGCTCGTAAGATTCCGCCTTCGGCCGGCCGCGGAAGAGGGGGCCGGCGACGACGTTGTCGATCACCGACCGCCAAGGGAACAGCGCGTCGGTCTGGAAGACGAAGCCGATGCGCAGATCGATCCCCTTCACCGCCTCGCCGAACACCTTCACCGAACCGACGGTCGGCTCGGAGAGACCGGAGACGAGGCCGAGGGTCGTCGACTTGCCGCAGCCGGTCGGCCCGACCACGGCGACGAATTCGCCGCGGCCGACGGTCATCGAGAAGTCGCGGATGGCGGTCATGTGGCGGCCGTCCGGGGTGAGGAAGCGGCGCTCGACGCCGACGAGTTCGACGGCAGGGCCGTCGCCGGGAGCGTCGTTCGAGGGGATCGCGGGCATGACGGTTCCTTCGGCGGAGCGCGTGGCGCCGCCTTCGCGAGAGATCGAAACGGCGAGGGAGGGCGGTCGACCGGGTGTCGGTGCGACCGCCCCGGTTCAGGTCACTTCGCCGCCTTCACGAACTCGGTCGTGTAGGTCTTGGAGAGGTCGATCTGCTTGCCCTTGACGTTCTTGGAGAAGCCGGAGAGCACCGCGAGCACCGTCTTCGGGCCGTCTTCCGGCATCACGCCGTCGGGGGTGAACTGCGCCTTGCCGTCGGCGAGCGCCTTCACGTACATCGCCTTGTCGCCGGTCCAGTAGTCCTTGGGCATCTGGTCGGCGATCTCTTCCGCCGAGTGGGTCGACATCCACTTCAACGTCTTGACGAAGGCGTTGGCGAGCTTCTGCACCTGCGGTTTGTGACCCTCGACGTAAGCCGCCGACATGTAGAGCGAGGCGGCCGGATAGGTGCCGCCGAGCGCCGCTCGGGTCGCCTCCGGGGTGCGCATGTCGATGAGGATCGCCGCCTCGCCGGTCTTCAGGAGCCGCGACACGGTCGGCTCGGTGGTCATGCCGGCCTGGATCTTGTCCTGCTGCATCGCCGCGATGAAGGTGGTGCCGGCGCCGACCGGCAGCGAGGAGAACTCGCCCAGCGCCACGCCGTTCTTCACCGCCAGATACTGGGTGAGGAAATTGGTCGACGAGCCGAGGCCGGTGACGCCGAGGGTCTTGCCCTTGAAGTCGGCGGGCGACTTGATCTCGGGATGTTTGGTCGAGACCAGCTCGACCTCGCCGGGGGCGCGCGAGAACTGCACCACCGACATGGCGAACTTGCCCTTGGCCTGCAGGTCGACGCAGTGGTCGTAGAAGCCGACGACGCCCTGGACCGCGCCGGCGAGCATCTCGTCCTCGGCTTCGACTCCGGCCGGTTCCGACAGGAGTTCGACGTCGAGCCCTTCTTCCTTGAAGTAGCCGAGCCGCTCGGTGAGCTTCGCGGGCAGGTAGATCTGCTTCTCGATGCCGCCGACCATGAGGGTGATCTTGTCGGCGGCGGACGCGGTCGCGCACGATCCGACGATCGAGGCGACGGCCACGGTGGCGAGGGCCCAAGTCCTGACGGGCATGTCGTGTCTCCTGACGTTTCCTTCGGCCTTCCTCTCGGATCCCGCCGGGATCTGGGAAAGCTCGTAGGCGATCATGCCCGACCGCGCTTTCATTTCGCTTTCAATCGATATGGTCCGTCGCGAAATTCGCGATGCGGATCTTCGACGAGGCGACCGGACGGCGACGCGCGCCGCCCGGCCGATCGGCTCACCCGAGGTGATGACGTTCCTGCAGACCGAAGACCGGGGTCGGCAGGCCGACCTGACGGGCCTTCAGCTGCAACGACAGATACTGCGAGTAGTGACGCGACTGGTGCAGGTTGCCGCCGTGGAACCACAGTGCCTCCTGCTGCGTCGGCTTCCACATGTTGCGCTGTTCGCCTTCCCAGGGGCCGGGATCCTTCGGTGTCGCCGAGCCGAGACCCCAGACCTTGCCGACCTTGTCGGCGACCTCCTGCGAGATCAGATCGGCGGCCCAGCCGTTCATCGAGCCATAGCCGGTCGCGTAGACGACGAGATCGGCCGGCAGCACCGTGCCGTCCTTCAGCACGACCGCGTCCTCGGTCAGATGCGAGACGTCGCTGCCCGACTTCAGCTTGATCGACCCGTCGATGATCAGGTCGCAGGCGCCGACGTCGATGTAGTAGCCGGAGCCGCGGCGCAGATACTTCAAAAAGAGCCCTGAGCCGTCGGCACCCCAGTCGAGCATGAAGCCGGCCTTCTCCAGCGCGGCGTAGAAGTCGGCGTCGCGCTCGCGCATCTGGTCGTAGAGCGGGATCTGCCACTCGTGCATGATCCGATAGGGCAGCGAGGCGAAGATCAGATCGGCCTTGCGGGTGGTCATGCCGTCGGCGACCGCGCGTTCCGAATAGAGCCCGCCGAGGCCGATCTCCATCAGGCTGTCGGAGCGCACGATGTGGGTCGAGGAGCGCTGCACCATCGTCACGTCGGCGCCGACTTCCCACAGCGCGGCGCAGATGTCGTGCGCCGAATTGTTCGAGCCGATCACCACCACCTTCTTGCCGGCGTAGGCGTCGGGACCGGGGTGTTTGGAGGAGTGCTGCTGTTCGCCGCGGAAGACGTCCTGGCCGGGGAACTTCGGCACGTTCGGCTTGCCCGACATGCCGGTCGCCAAGACGAGTTGCTTCGGCTTCAGCACGATCTCGACGCCCTCGCGCTCGACCACCACGGTCCATTCCTGCGCGGTCTCGTCGTAACTCGCCTTCTTGCACACCGTGGAGCCCCAATAGTTGAGCTCCATCACCTTGGTGTACATCTCCAGCCAGTCGCCGATCTTGTCCTTGGGCGCGAACACCGGCCAGGTGTCCGGGAACGGCAGATAGGGCAGGTGGTCGTACCAGACCGGATCGTGCAGGCAGAGCGACTTGTAGCGGTTGCGCCAGCTGTCGCCGGGGCGCGGGTTCTTCTCGACGATCAGCGTCGGCACGCCGAGCTGGCGCAGCCGGGCGCCGAGGCCGATGCCGCCCTGACCGCCGCCGATGATCAGCACGTAGGGCTGGACGGTGTGGCCGAGGGTGGCGGCCTCCTCCTCGCGCTTCTCCTTCCAGGTCTTGCGATGGCGGTCGTGGCCGTGCTCGGCGCCCATCGGCCGGCGGAAGCCCTTCGGTTCCTCGTGGCCCTTGAGTTCGGACATGGTGGTGAGCAGGGTCCAGATCAGGCCGTTCTTCAGCCGGATGTGGCCGTAACCGCGCGCGAGCTCGGTCTCGAAGGAGAACCAGCCCTCGGTGACGCCGAGGGCGCGGCTCGCGCCGGCGCCGAAGTCGTCGGTGAAGGCGGTCGGCCGGATCGCCGCGAGCTGGCTCGTCAGCATGTCGCGGATCTGGTCCTTGCCCTCCAGGGTGCGGAGGTTCCAGGTGAAGGCGACGAGATCGCGCCAGTAGCAATCGGCCTGGAACAGGGCGAGCGCGGCCTCGATGTCGCCCTTCTCGAGGGCGCGGCCGAGAGCGGCGACGGCGGTGGCGATCTCGGCGCTCGGATTGACGTCCAACATGCGATTCCTCCTCGGGGTTTCTCAAGACCGGCGCGTTCTGCGGCGCCGGCGAAACCGGGAGGGGCAACCGCCGTGCCAGCCTCGGCTCGACGGAATCTCGCGTGTTTTCACGGATGCGACGGGGGTCGCCGGGCGCTTCGATGCGGCGACCGCCACACCTGTGGCGCCACGGTCCGTGGCGTGCCTCAGGCCGACCGCGCCCGCCGGCGCCGCAGCCGGCGATGGATCGTGGTGCGATCGACCCCGAGCCGTCGCGCCGCCTCCGAGACGTTGCCGCCGCAGGCCGCCAGCACCGCCTCGAGCGTCGTCGCGTCGCCGCTCGGCGGCGCTTCGACCGCCTCGGCCGGCCGGTGGAACAGCTCCGGCAGATCGGCGACGTCGATCGTGCCGTGCTCGCAGAGGGCGGCGGCGAAGGCGAGGGCGTTGTCGAGTTCGCGGACGTTGCCGGGCCAGCGATGGGCGGCGAGCCGGGCGAGCGCCGCCGCCGTCGGCACCGGTGGGGGCGCCTCTCCGGCCCGGCGGGCGAGCAGGCGGGCGACCAGTCGACCGAAGTCGCCGCGCTCGCGCAGCGGCGGCAGGGCCAGCGTCGCGGTGTTCAGGCGATAGAAGAGATCCTCGCGGAACGATCCGGTGGCGACCAACGACGGCAGATGGCGATGCGAAGCCGAGATCACCCGGAGCCGCACCCGGCGCGGTTCGCTCGCTCCGACCGGCATCACCTCGCCCTCGGCGAGCACGCGCAACAACCGGCTCTGCAGCGTCAGCGGCATGTCGCCGATCTCGTCGAGGAAGAGC
>JAAYVT010000508.1 GCA_012517025.1 Phyllobacteriaceae bacterium
CCTGTTCACGCCGGAATTCCGCAACCGTCTCGACGCGGTGGTGAACTTCGGCAACCTGCCGCTCGACGTGATCCGTCAGGTCGTCTCGAAGTTCGTCATCCAACTGGAGGCCCAGCTCGCCGACCGCAACGTCACCTTCGAGCTCGACGAGGCGGCGACCGACTGGCTCGCCACCCACGGCTACGACCGTCAGATGGGCGCCCGTCCGCTCGGCCGGGTGATTCAGGAGCACATCAAGAAGCCGCTCGCCGACGAAGTTCTGTTCGGCAAGCTGAAGCGCGGCGGTGTGGTCAAGGTCACCGTCGGCCCCGGCGAGGACGGCGTCGACGAGCTGAAGCTCGAGGCGATCCCGGCCGTCACGGCGGTCGCCGCTCCGGCGCCGGAACCGGAGGTGAAGGCGACCAAGGCACGGGCGAAGAAGGCGAAGTCCGGTCTGCCGGCGGTCGCCAAGACCCGCGCGGTGGTCAAGAAGGAACCGCAGGGCGAGTGATCGCCCCGCCGTTCGACCTCGACGAACGCGACGAAGGTGCCCCGGCCGGGATCTCCCGCCGGGGCATCGCCGTTTCGAGGGGCGCGCGAGAGCCGGCACGGGGAGGGCGAGTTCCGCGCGACCGTCTCGCAGGTCGTCGCCCCGAGCGACGTCGCCCGAGCGGCGACCGATCTTCCGGCACGACGCGGTGCCGTCCGCCGTCTCCCGCGCGGGGAATGCCGGCCCGCGGGGCCGGAAGAGGGGACGCGAAAGCGTGAGCCCGTCGAAAGTCACCGTCTCCGCCGCCGACCCGGGCGATCGAAGCGAGGGAGGGGGGCCATCGGCACGCCGTCTCGCGCGAAGGAATGTGGGATCTTCTCTCTTTCCTGCGCCGCCGCCGCCGGGGCGGATGGACAAAGTTCCTGAAATGTTCTATCGAAGAGACGACATCGCCACCGCCCACACCGGCCCGATGTCGCGGCACGGTCGCATCGGATGCGGCGATCGGGCTTCGAGGCTCCGCATCCGGAGGTTTCGTCGATGATCGATCACATCGGCCTGCCGGTTTCCGATTTCGCGCGCTCGCGCGCCTTCTACGCCACGGCGCTGGCGCCGCTCGGCTACACCGTCCTGATGGAGGTGAGCGCCGAGGAGACCGGCAGCCATGCCCACGCCGGCTTCGGCCGCGACGGCATCCCGGATTTCTGGATCTCCTCCGGCGGCCCGTTGGTCGGCCGCTTGCACGTCGCCTTCGCCGCACCGGATCGCGCCACGGTCGATGCCTTCCACGCCGCCGCGCTCGCCGCCGGTGGCGTCGACAACGGTGCGCCCGGCCTGCGCCCGCACTATCACCCGAATTACTGGGGCGCCTTCGTGCTCGATCCGGACGGGCACAACATCGAGGCGGTGTGTCACCGTCCGGCCTGACGTCGGCCTCACCGAGGCGGGGTCGTCTTCGCTGGCGCGCGCGAAGGGCAGGGTATCACGCCGGCGGTCGCCGGCGAGGGACACGGTTCGCTCGGTCGTGATCCGATGTACGGCGATGCTGTGAGGGCGAGCCTCGTCGTGTTCGTCGGTGATCGGACGCGGTCATCCACCGTGTCGGATGCGGCGAGGCGAGATCGGCGTCACGATGCGGCGGCGATGATCGTCGCGAGGTCCGGTTTGGCGTCGGCGGCGAGCGGAAAGGGGCGCGCCGACGAGGAGCGGACGGCGCGCCGGTCGATCTCCCCTGTCGATCTCTCCGAAACCTCCCCGTCGAAACATCCCACCCGGCGGATCGGCTCTGCGGGAGACGCCGTGTCGATCGGTCGCACCGCGTGCTAGCGTGTCGCCTCTTCGTCACCCGCGCGGATCCGCTCGCATGCCGCCCACGACCACCGACCGCCCCTCGGACGATCGATCGGCCTTCTCTTGGTTTCTCGCCGGCCAGCGCCAATTCTTCTCGCTGCCGGCGCTGATCCTGATGGCCGCCTTCACCGGTTTCGGCGGCCTCGCTCATGCCTCCGGCGTCGATCTGGCGCAGACGGTGTTCCTGGTCGCCTTCGTCTGGGCGCTGCCGTCGATGATCGTGGTGGTCGGCGCGGTCCATGCCGGCACGCCGCTTCTCGCCACCATGTTCGCGGTCGCCTTGTCGGCGGCGCGGCTGATGCCGATGACCCTGGCGTTGATGCCGGTGCTGCGCGACGAGAAGACGCCGAAACGGGTGCTCTACGCGCTCTCCCATTTCGTCGCGGTGACCGCCTGGGTGTTCGGCATGACGCAGCTGCCGAACCTGCCGCGCGCCGCCCGTGTGCCCTATTTCACCGGCTTCGCGGTGACGTTGACCGTGGTCAACATGGGCGTGGCCGCCGCCTCGTGGTGGGCGGCGGCGAAGCTCCCGCCGACCGCCGCCGCCGGCTTGGTGCTGCTGACGCCGCTCTATTTCTCGCTGTCGCTGTGGCGCGCCGCCGTCCACGCCCCGGCCGAACGGCTGGCGCTGGTGTTCGGCGTGGCGATCGCACCGGCGATGCACGCGCTCGTGCCGAGTTTCGATCTGTTGCTGACCGGCCTCGTCGGCGGCACCACCGCCCATCTGATCGGCCGCCGCCTCGCCCGGCCCGCGACCGTCCCGGCCGCGCCGGGGCCGGCCGCCGACATCACCGCCGACCTCGGTCCGGCGTCGCGACCGGAGGAGCGGGCATGACCGGATGGTCGTTCCACGCGCTCGACACCTGGTGGTGGCCGTGGGTGTTCCTGATCGTGGCGGGATGGTTCGCCAACGACGTCTGGCGGCTGCTCGGCGTCGCCTTCTCCGGTCGGCTGACCGAGGAGAGCCCGCTCTTCGCCTGGGTCAAGGCGGTGGCGACGGCGCTCGTCGCCGGCGTCATCGCCGGATTGGTGCTGAACCCCGGCGGAGACCTCGCCGAGACCAGCCTCGCGCTCCGCCTCGGAGCGGTCGCTTGCGGCTTCGCCGCCTTCCGCCTCGGCGCCGATTCGGTCGGGATCGGCGTCGTGGTCGGCGAGGCGGCGTTCTTCGCCGGCCGCTTCCTCGGTCTGTGAGGCACCCTCAGCGGGTGAGTTTCTGCAGCAGCGACAGCCCGACCAGCACGATCACCGCGCCGATCATCGCGTGCACGATCTGCCCGACGATGCCGTGGCCGATCGAGAACACGCCGATTCGCGGCAACAGCCAACCGGCCACCGCCGCGCCGATGATGCCGAGCACCGCGTTGGCCAGGAAGCCGAAGCCACCGCCGCGCACCAACAGCCCGGCCAGCCAACCGGCGATCGCGCCGACCAGAATCCAGACGATCAGTCCCATCTCCGCTCGCCTCCGCTCGTGAAATCTCTCTCCGGCTCACCCCGCCAGCGCGGCCCGGATCTTCGCCGCGTGCGCCGCCAGCACCTGCTGGTCGGCGAAGGGGCGCGGCAGCTTGCGCACCTGATCGGCGGCCTGACGCGGCAGCACGTGGAAATGCAGGTGGAACACCTCCTGCCCGCCGGCGGCCTCCGAGAACTGCTGGATGGTGACGCCGTCGGCGAGGAACGCCGCCTTGGCGGCGATCGCGATCTTGCGCGTCGTCTCGATCACCGCCGCGAGGTCCTGCGGCCGGATGTCGAGGATGTTGCGCGCCTTCGCCTTGGGGATCACCAGCACGTGGCCGTCGACCGCCGGCATGACGTCCATGAAGGCGAGGGTCTCGGCGTCCTCGTGGACCACGTGCGCCGGGATCTCGCCGCGCAGGATCTTCGCGAAGACGTTGGAATCGTCGTAAGAAACGGTCATCGGTCAATCCTCTCCGGTCTCGGTTCGGCCGGACTTTCCACCGGAAGGCGACGTGGGGTCAAGCCGGTGCGATCACGTTCGCTCCGGCCTGTCGGCGTAAGGGGAGAGCGCGGCGAGCTCGGCGTCGATCGCCGCCACTTCCTCGCGCTCGTGGGCGAGGAAACGCTCGACGGCGGTCCGGAATCCCGGATCGACGATGTGATGGGCCGAGGTCGTGGTCACCGGCAGATAGCCGCGCGCGATCTTGTGCTCGCCCTGCGCCCCGGCCTCGACCCGCGCCAACCCGTGCGCGATCGCCCAGTCGACGGCGCGGTGGTAACACAGCTCGAAGTGCAGGAACGGCCGTTCCTCGATCGCCCCCCACCACCGTCCATAGAGCGCGTCGGCGCCGATGAAGTTGAGCGCCCCGGCGATCGGGCGGCCGTGGTCGAGCGCCAGCACCAACAGGCAGCGATCCGCCATCGTCGCGCCGATCGCGGTGAAGAAGGCGCGGTTGAGATAGGGGCGCCCCCATTTGCGTGCGCCGGTGTCCATGTAGAAGGCGAAGAACGCGTCCCAATGCGCTTCGGTGATGTCGCCGCCGGTCAGCGACACGATGTCGAGCCCGGCCTGCGCCTCCCGCCGTTCGCGTTGCAGCTGCTTGCGCTTGCGCCCGAGCAGCGTGGAGAGGAAGTCGGCGTGGTCGCGGTAGCCGCGATTGGGGAAGTGATATTGCCGGTCGTGCCGCAGCGCCCAGCCGGCGGCGGCGAAAACCTCGACGTCGGCGGGCGCCAGAAAGGTCGCGTGCGCCGAGGAGAGCCGCCCCTGGTCGACCACCGCCTCCAGTCCCGCGACCAACACCCGTCGCGCCGCGACGTCGTCGGCCGCCGTCAACAGACGCGGCCCCGGCACCGGGGTGAACGGCACGCTCGCCTGGAGCTTGGGATAATAACGCCCGCCGGCGCGCTCGAAGGCCTGCGCCCAGCCGTGATCGAAGACGTATTCGCCCTGGCTGTGCGCCTTCAGATAGGCCGGCGCGATGGCGCGCGGCCGGCCGTCGTCGTCCCGCGCCACCAGATGACGGGGATGCCAGCCGGTGCCCGGCCCGACCGAACCGGACGCCTCCAGCGCGTGCAGGAAGTCGTGGCAGACGAACGGATCGGCCGGTCGGCCGTCGGGATGGACGCCGCGACCTGCGGCGACGCGGTCCCAGTCGGCCCGGTCGATGTCGGTGATCGATCCGACCACCTCGAGCGCGATCGCCTCGCCGTCGTCCTCCGCCACGCGATCCTCCGTGGTGCGCCGATCCGTCGGCGGATGCGGCAGCGTCGGCGTGTCACCGACGAAACGTCGAGAGCCGACCCCTGGTCGAGATCGGCTCTCATCCTTGCGGATCCGTGCGGCTCAGCGGTCGCAGACGCGGCGAACGTGCAGATCGCCCCACTGGTCGTGCCAACGCTCGCGCCAGCACCGCCGAACCGGAACGACCTCTTCTTCCTCGATCACCCGGGCCGGACGACGATGCACGACCACCACGTCGCGATCGTCGCGCTGGCTGTCGGCGAGCGCGCCGCCGAGAATCATGCCGCCGACGAGGCCGACCGCGCCGGCGGCGACCGCGTCGCCCGAATCGGCCCGCGCCGGGGCGGTGGCGCCGATCTGGGCGGTGAGGAGGGTCGCCGCGGCGGCGATCGCGAGAGTGAATTTCCTGGCGAACATGTTCTGCTGCCTCTGATTGGACGGGGATCGACCTCTCGACCCGACGCGACGGTTCCGCGACGGTCGTCTTCGAATTCCGAGGGTCAGGGTCTCTCCCGGTTCTGGCGGAATTGCGGCGGCACGATCTTCGATGAATCACGCCGCCGCATCGAACACTCGTTGGACGAGATCGCCGCGAAACATGCCTCGCGCTTCGCTCTTCCGGCGATACTCGTCGTCTCTTCTCGCGCCGCGTCGTGACGACGGCGACTGTGCCGAAGAAGAGACGAAGGCAGCATGATCGAGCGAAGA